>JAXDQG010000096.1:0-6158 GCA_034667945.1 Acidimicrobiia bacterium
CCTGTCGACCATTTGGTGGATGGGAAAGGGTTTGGATGCTGGAAACACGGATTTCACGTGAACCGTATCCTCGGTTAACACGTCGCCCGTAGCTTGGCCGGCCATGAGTGACTTTCCGAGCACGGACCCTGCAGTCACGGTCGTCGTGCGGGTGTGGCTGCCCGATCGTCCCGGCGCCTTGGGGGCAGTCGCCAGCCGCATCGGTGCGGTCCAGGGGGACGTGGTCGGCATCGACATTCTGGAACGGGGTGCCGGCCGGGCGGTCGATGATGTCGTCGTGACCCTCCCCAGCACCAATCTCGTGGATCTTCTGGTGAAGGAGATCAACGAGGTCGACGGAGTCGATGTCGAAGAAGTGCGCGTGCTCGAGCACGGGACGGTCGACCCCTGGCTCGATGCCGTCGAAGCGGCGGCCCAGCTCCTCGGGGCTTCGACGGCCCAGGACGTGATCGAATCGCTCTGCGAACGCGCCCACCGGGCGGCGCGCAGCGGTTGGGCGGTCATCGTCCAGCTCGAGACCGCCACGGTCGTCGCCCAGCGGGGTGATCCACCCGGTGCTGCGTGGCTGTCGGCCTTCGTCTTGGGCAGCCAGGCATCTGCTCGCCTCGGCGCATCCACCGGCCATGGAGACGACGTCACCTGGGTGCCGTTGCCGGCCGCCGGTCTTGCGCTGATCCTGGGCCGGGAGGGCACGGCCTTCCGGGCCAGGGAGCGTCGTCAAGCGGCTGCGCTGGCCCGCATCGCGGACGGATGGGTGTGCTCGTTGCGGGAGCGGTCGGACTTATGCAGCCGGCTCGCCCACCCGTCGCGAGCGGCGCCGATCGACGACCGTTACCGGGCCCAGCCCCTCGACCGCTCGACCGCCCGCTTCCATTGCCCGTAGGCGGAGTCGGCCGCCGAGCGATCGTCGGCCGGACGCACCTCGACGTCGGGCACCCAGCGCTGTGTGACCTCGTCGAGCGTGCTCCACATACCGGCGCCGAGTCCGGCCAGATAGCTCGCGCCCAGAGCTGTCGTCTCGGTGACGGTGGGCCGCGTCACTGCCACCCCCAGCTGGTCGGCCTGTAGCTGCAGGAGCAGGGGCATCACCGACGCGCCACCGTCCACCCGCAGCGCGGTGACCTGCCGGCCGCTGGCGGCCTCCATGGCGTCCACGACGTCACGGGTCTGATACGCCATCGCCTCGACCACGGCCCGCGCCAGATGGGCCCGGGTGGTGCCCCGGGTGATCCCGACCAGCGTGCCCCGGGCATGCGGGTCCCACCATGGGCTGCCCAAACCGGTAAACGCCGGCACCAGGTAGATCCCGCCGTTGTCAGGGACCGACTCCGCCAGCGGGCCGATCTCGCCGGCCTCGTTGATGAGCTTCAACCCGTCGCGCATCCACTGCACCGCGGCGCCGGTCACGAAGATGGCGCCTTCCAGGGCGTACGCAGTCGACCCGTCGGCCAGCGTCCAGGCCACGGTGGTGAGCAGCCCCTCCACCGGCGGCGGACACTGGGGGCCGACGTTCATCAGCACGAACGAGCCTGTCCCGTACGTGTTCTTGGTCATGCCGTTGCTGAAGCACGCCTGGCCGAAGAGGGCCGCTTGTTGATCACCGGCGATACCGGCGATCGGGATGCCGGCGGGAAGGGCGGTGGTGCCCGCGGCCGTGCGCCCGATGAGGCCGGACGAGGGGCGCACCTCGGCGAGAGCGTCCAGCGGGACGCGGAACAGCTCGCCCAGCTCGGCGGACCAGCGCAGGTCCCGGATGTCGAACAGCAGCGTCCTGCTGGCGTTGGAGGGATCGGTGGCATGGACGGCGCCGGCGCTCTCGACCCCACCGGTCAGCTGCCAGATCACCCACGAGTCGATGGTGCCCAGCGCCAGATCCGGCCCGGCGGGAACGCCGGCCTCCTCGAGGAGCCAGGCGGCCTTGGTGGCGGTGAAGTAAGGGTCGAGCACCAGCCCGGTGCGCTCCCGCACGAATGGCAGGTGGCCGGCGCCGGCCAGGGCCTCGCAGCGGGCGGCGGTGCGCCGGTCCTGCCAGACGATGGCCCGTGCCAGCGGCTTGCCCTCACGGCGTGACCAGGCGGCCACGGTTTCTCGCTGGTTGGTGATGCCGATGGCTGCGACCGTCTCGCCCCGTTCGCTGAGCTGCTCGTACAGCTCGGCCAGCGTGACCTGGGTGGCCGACCAGATGTCGGCCAGATCGTGCTCGACCCACCCGGGTTGCGGATAGTGCTGGGGGAACTCCCGGTACGACCAGCCGGCGGGCCGGCCTTTTTCGTCGAGCGCGAACGCCCGAATGCCGGTTGTGCCGGCGTCGATGGCGATGACCACGGCCATGGATATGGTCTAGCCGCCGTTGACCAGCGACGGGGACGACTTGTGGATCGGTGGGGTTGCGCTGCCGGAGTTGGCGCCAGATCAGCGGGTCGCCGAGGGTGGCACCGGGGGTGCCGACGTCGGGAGCGCGTTGCTGCCACAAGTGGGGGAGTTCTCATTGGGTGGGAGGTAGGTGCGGAAGTCGTCCGGGGTGACGTCCCACTTGGTGGTGCCATCGGCCGCCCGGACGCCCTCGAGCCGGCCCCGCACCTGGAACTGCACCCGCGAGTTGCACACCTTGGAGTCGACCGTGAACACCACCTGCGCGATGGCCAGACTCACGTCTTCCGACGTCAGGCCTGGAAAGAACTGGTCCAGGTTGACGGTGACCAGGTTCGCGCCGGGCTGCGTCGAACTGGCCGCCGACTCGGAGCGAACCTCGATGAGCTTGGTCCGCCTGGTGATCAGGTTGGACAGATGCGCTTCACGTTCGCGCTCGTCGGGCCTTGTCTCGATGAGCTGGCGCAGTGTCTGACTCAGGCTGACCGGCCGGGGAACGGCCCTCGTGACCGGCTTCACGAAACGGTTGCGCTCGTCGATGAGGTAGATGATGGCGTCCTGTGTGGGGACGTCGGGGCCGAGCGTGGTGGAGGGGGCGGTGGTCGGCGACAGCAGGTCGAAGGGCACTGAGGACTTCTCGATTGCCCGGGGCTTGGCATCGCGGGCAATACCGCAGCTGGCCAGCATGACCGCGGCCGCCGCGGCACCGAGAACGGCCCGTCGCGTCGTCCGGGACATCGACCCGCGCTGCACTCCAGTCCGGCTCACGGCTCCGCGCCGACCTCCAGCGGCTCATCCTCGTCGTCCGACAAGGCGCTGAGGTTGGTCGGCAGGAAGAAGGCGAAGCGGGCTCCGGTGGCGCTCGTGCGGGCCGGTTCGCACCACACCTCACCGCCGTGCAGTCGCACGTGCTCGCCGACCAGCGACAGCCCGAGGCCAGTGCCGCCATCGCTACCTCGTCGGCCGGCGCTGGAGCCGCGGGCGAAACGGTCGAAGATCAGCTCGCGGTCGGCCTCGGGCACGCCGGGACCGTCGTCCTCGACACCGATCTCGATCCCACCGTCTACCCGGTCGAGGGTGAGGGCGGCCACGCCGCCGCCGTACTTGTCGGCGTTGTCGACCAGGTTGGTCAGCACCTGCACCAACCGACGCTTGTCGGCCACGATGATCTGGTCTTGCAGGTCCGGCGAGTAGATCACCGGCATTTGGCGGCCGGTCACCGCGAAGGCGGCCTGGCTGAGGAACTCCGTGGCCTGCAGCGGGCCGACCTCGAGCTCCTGGGTGCCCGAGTCGAAGCGGGAGATCTCGAGCAGGTCGGCCACCAGCGACTGGAACCGGATGATATCGGCGGCCAGCAGATCGAGGGCGGCCACCGCCCGCTCGGGCATCTCGTCACGGCGGCGCTGGAGGACCTCGACGGACGCCGCCAGGGTCATGAGCGGTGATCGCAGCTCGTGGCTCACGTCAGACGCAAAACGGGCGTCGCGCGCCACCCTGTGCTCGAGCGCGGACGCCATGTTGTTGAACGAATTGACGATGCCGGCCAACTCGGGGTCTTCCGTGCCGGGAAGCCGGGTGTCGAGCTTGTCGGCGGCGATCGCCTCCGCCGCCCGAGAAACCTCGGTGAGTGGTGCCAGCGCGGTCCGGGCCACCGAGTGGCCGAGCAGGATGGCGACCAAGGTGGTCAGGGCCACGGCCCCGGGAAGCGCCACCGCCAGGTTGTCCAGTGTCTGCTGGAGATCCTGCAGTGGGGCGAACTCAAAATACGAGGCCCGAGAGTTGCCCACCGCCTCGATGGGCACGCCCACGATGACCACCGGTTCGTTGCTCCGAAGACTGATGCGCTGCAGCACCGGCTGGCGTTTGTCGGCCACGGCGAGGTTGAGGTCGACCGGGATGTCGGACCGGTTCAGTTCGGTGGCGTTGGTCGAATACCACTCGGGCGCCTTGTCGGGGTCCCTCCCGAAGAGGAGGCCGGATTCACCTCCCGACGAGCGCCGCAGCGCATCGACCACCTTGCCCACGTCCGCCAGGGGATCGGACAGGCGCTCCTGCACGACGCTCGCGTTGAAGAAGGCGCTGTCACGGGCCTGTGCTTCGCGGCTGGAAAGCTGGCTGCTGCGCACCACGCCGTAGACGCCGAGCGAGACCATCGACGTCAGCACCAGCGTCAGTGCCGGGAACAGCAGCGTGATACGGGTGCGCAGGCCGACCCGTCGACGCAGCACCCGCGTGGCGGCCGCGCCGTGGCGGGCCGCGTGCTCGCGGCCTCCGTAGCCGTTGAGCGCCCCTTCAGGCTCTGCCGGTTGGGGAACGACGACGTCAGCGTGCCGTTCGCGCCGCCCGAGACGTCGTCGAAGACCGCCCATGCGGACGATCACCCTTGCAGCTTGTAGCCCAGGCCCCGAACGGTCACCACATGGCGGGGGTTGGCCGCGTCTTGCTCGACCTTGGTGCGCAGCCGTCGGATGTGGACATCCACCAGTCGACCGTCACCGAAGTAGCCGTAGCCCCAGACCCGCTCGAGCAGCACCTCACGACTGAAGACCCGGCCGGGCGAGGATGCCAACTCGACGAGCAGGCGGAACTCGGTCTTGGTGAGGTGCACCTGCCGGCTGCCGACGGTGACGACCCCCTCGTCCGGAAGGATCTCGAGGTCGCCGAAGGCGAGCTTGCCGGTGCCATGATCGCTGGTGCGCACCCGGCGCAGGAGGGCCCGGATACGGGCCGAGAGCTCCTTGGGGGCGAAGGGCTTCGTGAGGTAGTCGTCGGCCCCGGCCTCGAGCCCGGCCACGATGTCATGGGTGTCGTTGCGAGCGGTGACCATGATGATGGGCACGTCAGAGGTCTTGCGGATGGAGCGGCAAACCTCGAACCCGTCGATCCCCGGCAGCATGATGTCGATGAGCACGACGTCGGTGGGGGCCCGGCTGAAGCTCTCGAGTGCTTGTTCGCCACTCTCCGTCTCGACGACTACCCAACCCTCGTCCTCGAGGGCAAGCTTGACCGACGAGCGGATGCGCTCATCGTCCTCCACCGTCAGGATGCGGGTTCCCATTACCACCATCCTGCCCGATAACACAGTGCATCCGGGGAGAACTGAGAGGTTTTTCGGACGTTTTTGGGCTTCTCCACTCGTTCCGCCCGGGAAACCGGTGCTCGGAATCTGGTCATAGTCAAGAAACGATACGTCCTAACGGCGATCGGTGGAACACAGCGAGAACACCGGGGTCATGCCGCCGAAACGCGCCGTTCGGCCTCGCCCAACAGGGCGGCCAGAGCGCCATGAAGCCTCGGGTTCGCCGCCAGCACACCCTGCGTGGTATTCGGCGGACCCTCACCGGCCAGATCCGTGACCAGCGCGCCGGCCTCCCGAGCGATCAGGGTGCCCGCCGCCAGATCCCAGGGATTGAGGTCGGTTTCGTAGTAGCCGTCGACCCGTCCGATGGCCACGCCGCACAGGTCGAGCGCGGCGGAGCCGACCCGGCGAACGTCCCGGATGGCAGGCAGCAGCTCGGCGAGCACGCGTGCCTGTCGAGCGCGCCGTTCCGCCCGGTACGAGAACCCTGTGGCCACCAGCGCCAGCGCCGGTGTCTCGACCGTGTTGCAGTGGATGGCGAGGCCGTTGCGGGTGGCGCCGGCGCCCTGGCTCGCGCAGAACAGCTCGTCACGCCAGGGGTCGAACACCGTGCCGGCAACGAGTTCGCCGTCGAGCTCGGCGGCGATCGAGATGGCGAAACCAGGGTGCCCGTACAGGTAGTTGACGGTGCCGTCGATGGGATCGACCA
>JAXDQG010000097.1:0-2976 GCA_034667945.1 Acidimicrobiia bacterium
GGTCTACATGTCGACGAAGAACACGATCCTCAAGGCCTACGACGGGCGCTTCAAGGACCTCTTCCAGGAGGTCTTCGAGAACGAGTTCAAGGACGACTTCGAGAAGGCCGGGCTGACCTACGAGCACCGGCTCATCGACGACATGGTCGCCCAGGCCATCAAGGGCGACGGCGGCTACGTGTGGGCGTGCAAGAACTACGACGGCGACGTGCAGTCCGACGTGGTGGCCCAGGGCTTCGGGTCCTTGGGGCTCATGACCTCCGTGCTGCTCACGCCCGACGGCGAGACCTGTGAGGCCGAGGCCGCACACGGCACCGTCACCCGGCATTTCCGCCAGCACCAGCGGGGCGAGAAGACCTCGACCAACCCGATCGCGTCGATCTTCGCCTGGACCCGCGGGCTCGCGTTCCGCGGCAAGAAGGACGGCACGCCGGATGTGGTCAAGTTCGCCGAGACCCTGGAGTCGGTCTGCGTGGAGACCGTCGAGAGCGGCGCCATGACCAAGGACCTCGCGCTGCTGATCAGCAAGGACGCACCCTTCCTCGCCACCGAGGACTTCTTGGCGGCCATTGACGACAACCTGCGCGCCAAGATGACCGACTGGGGCTGACAGAGCCGACAGGCGACAGAGCCGAGAGGCGCTGCGGCCGAGCGCACCATGTCAGCCAGGTCAGTGGTGCCGACCAGGTCGATGCCGCCAGCCAGCCCCTCGCCCAGATCGTCGCCTACGCAGCCAAGGAGCGCCGCGTAGTGTGCACCACCGTGCCCCGTCTGGCCGCCAACGTGAGCATGATGTTCGGCGAGTGGCCGTTCCCCGAGCGTCCGGAGGCCGCGGCGGCCGCGGGGTTCCCGGCAATTGAATGCCAGTTCCCCTATGACTGGCCGGTCGAGATGTTGCAGCAGCGTCTCCGGGCCGCAGGCCTACCGCTCGTGCTGCTCAATGCCCCGCCCGGAGACCTGGCTGGTGGTGACCGAGGTCTGGCCAGCGTGACCGGCCGCGAAGCCGAGTTTCGGGCATCGATCGAAACGGCACTGCGCTACGCCGATGGGCTCGGCTGCCCACGGGTGCACGTCATGGCGGGGGTGGGCGACCCGAGCGACCCGTCCACAGTTGCCCGCTACGTCGACCAACTGGGCTGGGCGGCCGACCGGCTCGGCCCGGCCGGCATCACGGTGCAGATCGAGCCGCTCAACGGCCGCGACTTCCCCGGCTACCTGCTGACCGGCACCCGTCAGGCCGAAGCGGTCATCGACGCGGTCGGCCGGGGCAACCTGCGCCTGCAGTTCGACACCTATCACTTGCAGATCCTGGAGGGAGACCTGCTCGCGTCGTTCCGGCGATGCCGGGACGTCGTGGGGCACGTGCAGATCGCGGCGGTGCCCGACCGGGGCGAGCCGGACCAGGGCGAGGTGGATCATCACTGGCTGCTGGCGCAACTGGATGGCGCTGGTTGGGACGGCTGGGTCGGCGCCGAGTACCGGCCGAGGGGCCACACGCTGGCGGGGCTCCAGTGGGCATGGCAGTACGGGATCGAGGCGTCGTTCGTGGGCGGCGCCGCCGACGCACCCCAGTGAACGTCACCATCACCGGCGGGCTCGGGTTTCTGGGGCGCCTCCTGGCTCGGCGGCTGACCGCGGACCGCCACGAGGTCGTGCTGTTCGACGTGGAGGGCCCGCCGGACGAGCCCGGCTTGCGGATCGTCCGAGGCCAGGTGAACGACGCCGCCGCTGTGGGGGCTGCCATCCCCCCGGGCACCGATGCCGTGGTGCACCTCGCCTCCATGGTCTCAGCCGAATGCGAGCTGGACTTCGATGCCGCCCTGATGGTCAACCTCGACGGGACCCGCACGGTGCTGGAGGCGGCTCGGCAGCTGCCGACCCCGCCCCGCTTCCTGTTCGCCTCGTCGGTGGCCGTCTTCGGCGCCGCACCGGCCGAGCCCATGGCCGCCGGTCTGTCCTCCGTGCCCGTCACGGCCGGTGGTGACAACGTCAAACAGCTGCCGGCCACAACCTACGGAACCACCAAGGCCATCGGCGAGCTGCTGGTCAACGACTACACGCGCAAGGGTTTCATCGACGGGCGCTCGGCCCGGCTGCCGACCGTCGTCATCCGCCCCGGACGCCCGAACGCGGCGGCGTCCGCCTTCGCGTCGGGGGTGTTCCGCGAGCCGTTGGCCGGCCAGCCATCGGTCGTGCCCGTCGACCCGTCCACCCCCGTGGTGGTCATCGGCCACCGCACGGCGGTCGAGGGGCTGGTGGGGCTGCTGCTGATCGAGGGCAGCCGGATCGGCGCGGACCGGGCCGTCGGCCTGCCTGCGCTGGAGGTCACGGTGGCCGAGATGATCGCCGCCTCTGATGCGCGCGCTCCTCGCGGCGGCCTCATCGAGATGCGCCCCGACCCCCAGGTCCAGGCGGTCGTCGGCTCGTGGCCCGGCAAGTGGGAATCCCTGAGGGCACGAGCCCTCGGCCTTCCACAGGACACGAACCTGGACGCCATCATCGACGCCTACCTGCAGGACTTCACCCAGGAGCAGGACTTCACCTAGGAGCCGGACTTCACCTAGGAGCCGGATTCAGCCGGCAGTAGGTGCTGCGTGTGGCCGGTCAGCTATCTGAGGCCCAGCTCGGCGACCACCCGCCGGGCAGCAGCCGACTGGTTGAGGGTGTAGAGGTGCAGCCCGGGCACGCCCTCGGCCAGCAGCTCCCGAGCGAGCTCGACAGCATGCTCGATGGCGACCTCGAGGCGCTCCGGTGCCGATCCGGCGTCCTCCAGCCGGGCCCACAAGCGAGGAGGCACCCGGGCGCCATTCATCTCCGCGAACCGGCGTACCGAGACCGGGTTGATCGGCGGGATGACGCCCGCCAGCACGGGGGTGTGGCAGCTGAGTGCAGACAGCTCGTCGCGCAGCCGCAGGTAGGGGACGGGGTCGAAGCCGAACTGCGTGATGGCGAAATCGGCCATGGCGAGCTTGGCGG
>JAXDQG010000098.1:0-4398 GCA_034667945.1 Acidimicrobiia bacterium
GTGCAACTCCAGTGACACCTGCTGGTCGGCGCTCGCAGCGGACACCGACCGGGACCGCACCCCGAAAACCTCCAGCAAGCCGGCGGTCACCACCAGGGCCAAGAGGAGGAGCATCACTCGCCGCAGCCACTGACCGTGCGCACCAGCTGCGGGATTTGGTCGTAAGTCGGCGGTGGTCGCGCTCGGCGCCATGGAGGCAGTAGGGGACATCTCATCGTGCCATTCCCCCAAAAGAGACCGCGTAAGCGGTGATCCCACACGGATGGCGGCGCCGCAGCTGGTCCCGCTCGCTGGGCGCCCGCTACGGCCGGGGGCTGCGCAGCGCGTTGTCGCTGACGCCTCCGTGCCCCTCAAAACCGGGTTCCCGTCGCTCGGCCCTCTCCGCTTGGGGCGGGCTAGCGTGCCCGGCCATGGCTCTGCGTCGTCCACCTTCTGCCCGGGTTCAGCCGCTCGAAGAGGCCATGAGCAAGGCCCGCGAGGCCATGAAGGGCATGCCGCACAACGCGGTCAATGTGCGCTCCACGATGGCGCATCATCCCGCTATGGCTCGGGCCTTTGGTGGCTTCGCCAACTTTGTGCTGAACGAGGCGCAAACCCCGCGCCGGCAGCGCGAGCTCGTGATCTTGCGCATGGGGTGGAACTGCCAAGCGCAGTACGAGTTCGGACAGCACACGATGTTCGGATTGGCGCACGGGGTCACGATGGAGGAGGTGTCAGCTGTGACCCGGCCCCTTTCCCGGCACGCCTGGAGCGATGAGGACCGCGTCCTTCTGCAAATGGTCGATGACCTCTACACCGATGACTGCGTAAGCGACGGCACCTGGGCGGAGCTCACCGCCCGTTGGAGCACGCCGGAGATCATGGAGTTCGTCATGGCCGCGCTCTGCTACCGCGTCGTGTCGGGCTTTCTGAACACGTGCGGCGTCGAGCTCGACGAAGGGGTGCCCGGCTGGCCGGCCTGAACGGAGCCAACCCTCAGGCGGCGGCTGTGGCCACGAGTTCCACCATGATCTCCGGCATGCGTCAGGCCTGATCTTCTTCGAAGCGTGCTAGCGAAGCGAGGATCTCGCGGCGCCTCTTCGACACCAGGTAGTCGGGTGAACCGGGCTCGACTTCCACGCCCCATGGGGTGTGATAGCGGGGGAAACCAGCGGCGTTGATCAACGTGTCCGCCCGACCGGTGACGCTGCTCTTGATACCGAAGTGGCCGAGGAGGACCTTCTGACTGATGCGCTGCCCGCCCAGCTTCCAGGTTCTGTTGCTGGAACACACCCACAGACAGATTGCCGCCGCTGCCGTGCTGTTGGCACCCCGACGCCGGAACACGTCTGGTCCATCGGTGGCGATCCGGGCAAGCACCCGCCGGGCCGCAGTCCGGTGCTCGACGTCGAGCAGTTGGTCGCAACAGCCATCGGCCAGGATCAGCACTTCGCCGACACGGTCCCGGATGTCCTCCGGAACGCCCGTCCAGTCGAAGGGTTCGTCGGGCAACGGCACGTCGTCGAGCGCGGCGAGGGCGTCCGGGCCACCAACCGTGCGCTCGAGATGCGTGCGCATCGAGAAGCCGTCCCACACGACGTCGTCGTCATCCTCATCGAGCGATATGTCCCAGGGGCTATCGAAAGCAAGATCGCGCATGCCAGCCGTCGTGGCGGCGCGTCCCATCGGTCGCGGAGTACGAATGATTTCCTGATAGTCGGGCTCGCACAGATCGACCATCTCGAGGGTCAGATCGGTGAGGCGGGCCGGAATGCCCCGCTCGGCGTGGCAGAACCGGATGAACGCCCGGAGCACCTCGGGCGCTTTCGACAAGTACTCGTCGTCGGCGACGATCTTCCGGGGGATCCAGTCCTCGAGAAGGATCTCCACCGCGGCCGGGCTCCAGCGCAGCGGGTCACCGGGCCCGTGGTCGCAGGCGAACCAGAGGATCGCGTCGAACAGTCCACGGTGATTTGGATCATCGAGCGCCCGACCGATCTCGGAGGCGAAGAACCGCTCGGTCAGGTCTTTCCGTGCGGCGTCGCTCCACTCCGGCCGTTGGTAACCCCGGCCTCCATCGGGCAACAACCCGACGATCCACTCGACCAGGGGTCGGCACGCCGGCCACGTTTCGCTCTCGAACGCCGGAACGGTCCGCGCCCAGACGTCGATGGCATCGAGGAGGCGGACCTTGGCGTCGGCGACCGCCAGGTCCCCAAACGCCACGTCCGGTTCGTCATTGCGACCCTTGAGGATGTCCAGCGATTTGGCGATCGACTGAGGGACGACGAAGGCGTCCTTCACGAGCGTCCCCTCGTTGTGGTCGATGTAGACCACCGCGCTGAGCTCCTCGCCGGTCGCCAAGCGCACCCCGACGACCACGCTGTCGCCGTCACGCAACGCGTGGGTTACCTCGGCTGCCCGATGGGCCTCGGCCTCGCCGAGTCTCGATAACCAGGCCGGCAGCTGATGGTCGCGAGCATTGACCACATGCTGAAGGCGCTGCCGCTCGACCCGGTCCGTGGTCAGCCCGGCCACAGCTGCCAGTAGCGCTGTCGTCTCGGGACGATCGACCTCGATGAACGTGGTCATCAGCTCCGTACGGCCGATGACAAAGGTCTCGTCCGGGGGGCGATCCGGCGGCTCGAGCCGGCGTGGATCGATAGCAGCCAACATCGAGCTGACCATGTCCAAGAAGCGGAGCGGCTGGTCGTCAACGAGCGCTCGGCGGACGTCGGCCATGAAATCGGGTTCGGGCTCGTCCCACACGGAATCATCGCCCGGGTACCGCGGCCGGTAGCCAGCGGGCCGAGTTCCCCTCGGCGTGGTGCGACCGCCCTTGGAGTGTCGGCCCTTCTTGGCCATCGCAGCACACTACGCGCTGCGGTGGTCGACAGGGGATGACCGGCGATATCTACTGGCGACCCCGCCCGTCACCGGCCATCCCGTCGACCGCACTGCTACCCGCCGTTGATGGAGGAGACCTGCGTGGCGTAGATCTTCACGTTGTTGAACGTTCCTGGAGCACCAAACAACGCCGTGGCTTGCACTTCCACCGTTGTCGGGACCGCCACGGACAGGGTGCCGCCCAACGCGAAGGGCGTCCTTGTACCAGGGCCAGGGAATGGAGAACTCGCAAGTGAGACCGTGTCAAGGGTGGTATTGGCCGTGGTGTCCTCCAGCCGTACGTCGATCTGGGGCGAGAAGCCGAATATCTGCGTATCTCCCTTGGCCTGTACGAGCCACTTGCCTGGCGGAAGGCTGAGGGTTGCGGTGCCCAACGTCGAGAACCCGGGGCCGAGCGGCAGAGCCGCAGGGCCGGCATCCGCGCTGAAGGCGGCCGGTCCGTTGAGAGCCGGGACGTCGTTCGCATTGACGAAGTACCCGAGAAGGTCGACGACGGCGTGTGTGGAGCCCACTGCGTTGTAGATGCTGAGAGCTCCTGCACCGAGCCCGATATTGGCGGTTTGGGACAGGACAAGGTCCGGTTGCGGATTGAGCAGCGACGTGCCCGGACGTGGGTCGGTCGCTGGCCACACCGTGACAAATGATTCGGCATCTGCCCCTACAACCGTGACGGTCACCGCGGCCGCGGTCGCGTTGGCTGGCACATCGCCCACACCGGCGACCTGGAGAGTGATGAAACTGTCCGGACCGATCGGCCCCGGGGCGGATGTACCCAGACCCGTCCTGGTGTCAAGGATGCGGGTAGGTCCTGTTGAGTAGAAGACACCCGCTTGAGCGGTGGGCGAGACGACCGCACCCGTTTGTGTCGTCGGGGCCTGCTGCGCCCAGGCCAGTCCGCCGGCGGTCAGGACCCCCACGACTGCGGCGGCCGCGGACCTCTCCAGCACTCTTCGCCATGACGCTCTCGCCAGCATTTACCCTCCGATAGTCCGCCCGGACCTTTCTTGAGCCCGAACGGTGGTCATGGTAACGCTGTGCGTAGCAGATTCGGTACGCGACCGGTTAATAACCACCTCGCCGCAGGGCACGCGGCCCGGCTTCACCCGGGGAGGCGGCCGAGGCAGAGATCATGCTCGATGAGGGCGATCGCCATCGCTTGGTCAAACGCGAGTGCCGCGGCGGACCCCAGCGGTTCGTCCGGCTCGGGATCGGTGAAGCCCGAGCGTTTGACGGCACCCCGAATGGCCTCAATGGTGATCTCTGCCCATTGCGGCGGAAGATCGAAGAACAACTCCATGTCTCCTACCGAGTCGAACGGGCGCTCCACGGACTGTGATGGGGGCCATGGCAGGCGACGCTCCTGGGTGCCGAGCAACACCCGGCCGAACAAATAACCGGACAGGCCGCCTCGGCGGCAGGCACGCTCGAGCGCTTCACGTGGCACCGACTGGAGGGCTTCGGCGGACACGGCCTCGCTCAAGCGCGTGACTCCGTCCAGCGCCTCGGTGATGA
>JAXDQG010000099.1:0-4268 GCA_034667945.1 Acidimicrobiia bacterium
CATCGACCACGACGATCCCACCCCGACCGGATGTGCCCGGAGGGCCGCTGCCCGACGGGGTGAGCGCCCGGCTGGACGCGGTTACCGACTCGAGCGCGCTGGTGTCGCCCGAGGGACCCACCGGGGAGCGGGTCCGGGTTGCCAGAGTCATCGGCCAGCTCGGCGACTCCGGCGATGTCCGGGTCGCCTGGGTGCTGGTGGATCTGATGATGTTCGAGGCTCGCAGCGAGCTGACCGGTCCGTTGATCGACGCGGTCCAGAAGCTGATGGGGGTTTCCCTCGACGACGAGGTGGCCTGGGTCGGCGAGGCAAACCTGCTGCTCGGTTGGGATATCCCCGCGCCTCCGGGCTACGTGCGCTGGAAGCGCCGCATCTTCATCGGACGGGATCCCTCCTGGGTAGCGTTCTTTCCGCAAGACGGGACCCCGCCGGGTTCGAACCTGGACTGGCGTCAGGTGACCTTCAGCGGTGTCTTCCGCGATGGTCTCACCGCGCTCGACCATCCTCGCTCGGTGAAGGTGTCGGTCGGGCGGGCGTGGCCGGATGACACCGTGGTCGTGGGCGTCGAAGTAGGTGATAGCCGCGTCGGTGCGAGCCGCGTCGGTGGCAGCCGACGCGCCTACCCTCGTCCCCTGCTCGAGAAATACGAGCTGGTCAACGACAGCCTCGGCGGCCGCGAGATCGCAATCCCCTACTGCTCCCTCTGCTCGACCGCGGTGCCGTACTTCACCGATCGCGTAGCCGGCGGCGTCGGCAACGGTACGCCGCTGTTCCTGCGGACGTCCGGGCTGCTCCTGCGCTCCAACAAGCTGATGTACGACCAGGGCACCGAGTCGCTGATCGACCAGTTCACGGGCGAGGCCTTGACCGGGCTGCTCGGCACGGCCGGAGTGAAGCTGCAGCCGCTCGACGTCGTGACCACCACCTGGGGCCAGTGGCGCCGGGCCCACGCAGACACGACGATTGTCCTTCCGGCCGGTGAGGACATCGCAGCCCTGGTCGCCAAGCCGTCGTTGGCTGATACCCGCGACCGGTTCGGACCGGTGTTCCCCACCGGACCGGTCGACCCCCGTCTTCCAGCGCAAAGCCTCGTGCTCGGCACGGTGGGGCCGGATGGTGTCGCGGTGGCTTTTCTGATCGATGCGGCGGCGGCCGCCTTGGCGAGGGGCCGACCCGTGACGAAATCCGGCGTCGAGGTCAGCCCGGGTGCGGATGGGGCCTTGCGAGCTCGTGCCGTGGGCGGCGGGCCGCCCATCCTGTCCCGCCAGGCCTACTGGTTCGCCTGGAGCGAATTCATGCCAGGGACTCAGGTCTGGAGCGGTCCGTGACGCTGAACTGCACATCTGCTGGCGCAGGCATCGTCCGTCTAACGTGCGAGCGCCCGTAGACCGAGGGAGAACGACGTCCATGACGATCGACCATGTCGTCGACTACAGCCGCTATCAGCACCTGCTCTTCGAGCGGCGCGAGAACGGGATCCTCTGGATCACCATCAATCGGCCCGAGGCGCTCAACGCCACCAACAAGCGCCTGCACACCGAGTTGTGCGAGGTCTGGAAGGACGTGACCCTCGACGACGAGACCAAGGTGGTGGTGATCACCGGGGCGGGTCGGGCGTTCTCCGCCGGCGGCGACCTCGGCGAGCTGGTCGACGCGATGGCCGGCAACTTCGACGGCATGACCGGCATGCTCAAGGAGGCCGGTGACCTCGTCTACAACATCATCGACTGCCCCAAGCCGATCATCTCGGCGATCAATGGTGTGGCGGTGGGCGCCGGCTTGGTGGTGGCGCTGATGGCCGACATCTCGATCATGGCCAAGGAGGCCTCCATCACCGACGGGCACACCCGTCTCGGCGTGGCGGCCGGTGACCACGCCGTCATCCTGTGGCCCCTGCTCTGCGGCATGGCGAAGGCCAAGTACTACTTGTTGAGCTGCGATTTCATCAACGGCGAAGAGGCCGACCGGGTTGGTCTCGTATCCATGTCGGTGCCCGCGGCCGAACTGCACGACCGTGCCATGAAAGAAGCCACCAATCTCGCCACCGGCGCCCAGTGGGCCATCCGCTGGACGAAGCGGAGCCTCAATCTCTGGCTGAAGCAGGCGGCGCCGAACTTCGACGCGTCACTGGCCTTCGAGATGCTGGGCTTCATGGGTGCCGATGTGAAGGAGGGCTCGGCGGCCATCAAGGAGAAGCGCAAGCCGGAGTATCCGTCCGCCGCGGGCTGACAGTGAGCAGTTGGCCAGCCGCTCGGGCGGTCCGGTCCGGGCCTTGGGTTTGTTGGGCGGAACGGCCGGGCTGCTAGGGTGGCAGGCCGCACGGGGCTATAGCTCAGTTGGCTAGAGCGCTTGCATGGCATGCAAGAGGTCGGGGGTTCGAATCCCCCTAGCTCCACCCCCAAACCCCTAGTCAAAGGCTCTCTTCGGAGGGCCTTTCTTCGATTGTCAAGACACTTCGGACCCGCTCTCGGACCCATTGGCACTGAAGGCTGCATCGAGCGCGGTCGCCGTCGTGTGGATCACGTCAGTCAGGACGTGCCGATAAACATGGAAAATCATTCTGGTGTCCCGGTGGCCCATGACATCGGCGATTCGTTCGGCGGACACGCCCGCATCCGACAACAGACTGACCGCCGGGTGGCGGCAGAGCGAGGGAGGGGTATTCGTCGTACTCGTCCCAGTGCTCTTTGATTTCGCCGATGACGTACTCGTAGAGCCAACCGCCGCACAGGTCTTCCAGCCAGCCGCGCAGCGATTTGCAGTGCGCGCAGGTGCGGTAGCTGTCGAACTGCCGTCGAAGAGCATCGTGACGTGCTCGTAGCTTTCGCCTCGCTGGATGGTCCGGCCGCACTCCCCGCAGGTGTATGTCTTGCGAGCCTTCCGCACTTGGGAGTGGCTGAAATGACAGGGATCGGAGGCTCGACCGTGCACATCAGGAGCCTCCCGGGGCAGCGTGACGGGCGGCTACCCGTTCGGCCGCCAGGGCGGCCAGGCTGGTGTCGGTGTGGGCCCGGACGGTCTCGTCGGGGCCGACGATGCCCCGGGCCAGGAAGAACTCGGTGCCGGCCGCGTCGGGGGGCCAGCCGTGGGCGTCGAAGTAGTCCCGGGCGGTCTTGGCGCAGGGACCGCAGATCGGCTCGGGCCGCCAGTACACGAGGTGGCCGTAGGTGAGCCCGCCGGGGGTGGGCCGCCGGTAACCGCCCCGCGGGGTTGGCGCGGGGGGCTCCGGTAGGTCTGCGGGGTCCAGGATGTCCCGGCCGCACGGACACTGCATCTCAGGTGTTGCCGTTCTCTTCCATGTGATTCCCGTTGCCGTTGTCGTCTTCGACCGGTTGTAACTGGATGTCGTTGCGGGCCAGGTAGGCCATCAACTCGACGGATTTGCGCTGGGCCTCGAAGAGGGTCAGACGGTCCCCGAACAGCGCCATGATCGCCTCGGTGACCACCTGGCCCACGGTCTGGTCGAGCGCGTCCTCCAGGTCCTCCTCGGTTCCCGGCGTCCTTGTGCCGGGCGGAGGGGTGTGATGAACCGACGGTCCGCTCGTCGTCTTCGATCACTACGTCTGCTCCACTACGTCACCTCGTCGTGGTCTTGCGTCACGGTGGCAACCTCCCTTCCAGCTGCCGGTTGATGCGGTCCACGTCCACGTACAGGGCCACCGCCGGGGGGTCCCCGGTGGGGATGGGGCCCAACTTGGCCGGCAGCAGGGCGCGCCGGGGCGGGTCCCACCACCAGGCCCCACCGACCAGGGCCAGGCCCTGCAGCTCCCCCCAGGCCGGCACCGCGATGCCGTCGCTGAAGCCGCAGTAGGGGGCGAGGGCGGCCAGGATGGCCAGGGCGCCGAGATCGGTGCGGTCGAGCGCGGCCGTCCTGCCCTGACCCCGGGCCGGAACGGTGGAGCGCATCAGCCCGGCCCGTTCCCAGCGGTCCACGAAGCCGTAGGGGATGCCCACCAGGGCGGCGGAGGCCTTGCGGCCCCACAGGCCTTCGAGCGTATGGACGCTCATCGGTTGACCGCCCGGCGCCAGTCCTCGGAGATGGCCGCGACCGCGTCGGCCACCCGCATCTCGGTCTGGTGGCCCGACAGTTGGGCCCGCCGGCCCTGCAGGTGCTCGCGGATCTCCTCCACCGCGTCGCGCCACATCTCGATGGTCTCCTCCAGGGCGGGAATTGTGACGACTGCAGTCGTGGCGGCGTGTGGTGCGTGGGTCGGATGCTCAGGTAGTGACGTGTCTCACAACGCGGGCCCCTCTGACGATGGGGACAA
>JAXDQG010000100.1:0-3224 GCA_034667945.1 Acidimicrobiia bacterium
GAACTTCGTGCTGGTCGCGCGGCCCGGCAGCACGACGGAGACAGTTGGTTCGGTGGCGGCCCACCCGCAAGCCGCCATGCAGAGCCGGCGGTGGCTGCGCGAGCACCTGCCTCAGGCGGTGGTGGCCGAGGCGCTGTCGAATGCGGACGCACCCGCTCTGGTCCTCGCCGGTACCTACGACGCAGCGTTGACGACAGCTCTTGCAGCCGGTCGACTGCCGCTCACGGTGCTAGCGGAGCAGACAGCCGACCGCCCGGACGCGGAGACGCGGTTCATCCTGGTACGGCAACCCGGTCGGGCGACGCCTCCCACGGGACACGACGTGACCACCGTGGCGGTGTACATCCGGCATGACCAGGTCGGCGCCCTGGTCGCCGTGCTCAACGAGTTCGCCGCCCGGGGTATCAACCTGCTCCGCATCGAATCCCGGCCGACGGGGACCGCACTCGGTCGCTACTTGTTCTTCCTGGACTGTGAAGGGCATGTGGAGGATCCACATGTGGCGGACGCACTCGACGGCCTCACCGAGATCTGCGCTTCGGTCACCTTTCTCGGTTCTCGGCCGCAGGCCACGGCACGCTGCTGATCGCGCGTCGGCGAGCGGTTGCCCCACGCCGTAGCCGTGAACGATCCGATGAAACGACATGGCCGCTCGCGTGCTGCGATGCGTCCGGAGTGCATGTCGGTGGTCACGGCCCCGTCCGCGTCGTCGAGTCGAGGCGGCTCGCCCGCCCCCGCAGCACCGGAGGCGTTGGGGGAGGCGAGTGGCTGGCGGCGCGGGCACGCCGCCAGCCGGCGGCATGCCGCTCGACGATCAGCTTGCGGCCGTGGACGGTGAGTCGGGCATTACCGTGGGACACGAGAACCTCCGGGCGGATGTGGGCCTTAGACAAGCCACACCCCACTCGGAGGTTCTCCTGTGTTCAACCCTGACCGCCGTCACCAACGTCCTGGCCGGGTACACCTAGGCGGTGGGACTCACCGCGAGCTGCCGGAACTGTTCTGCGGTCATCACGTGAGCCGTCGAGAAGGCCAGGATCGAGAGAGTCGCGCGGTGGACGTCGTCGGCGGACATGGCGCCCCAGCCGACGTCCGGGTAGTCGAACGTGCCGGTGGCATCGGACAGGAAGGCCACCTTGTAGTTGTGGAACATGGCGTCGCGCGCGGTCGCGTGGCAGCAGTTCTCCGTGGTCGTCCCTGAGATCACGACCGAGTCGATTCCCCACTCGCGAAGGATCAGGTCCAGGTCCGTCGCGAAGAAACCGCTGTACCGGTGCTTCTTGATCACGTGCTCACCGGGAGCCGGAGCCAGTGCGGGGAAGATATCTGACCCCGGCGTGCCGTCGATGAGGGCTGCCCGCTGGTCGATCGGGGGGTAGAGGTCGTCGTACAGGCCCATGTCGGAACCGTCCTCGCGGTGCACGTGGGCGGTGTAGATGACGCGGATCCCGGTGCTCCGGCAGAACGTCAGCGTTCGAGCGAGTTCATCAGCCATCGCCAGGGCCTGCTTGGACTGGAGGGCGGCCCCCTCGGCGACGAAGTCGTTCTGCATGTCGACGACGATCATCGCCGTCCTGGTCGGGTCGATGCGGTCGAAGGTGTAGGGCACGGGGACCTCCAGGTGGCACACGAAAGCCGAGGCCACAACCGGCTGGCGCGGCCAGGAATATTGTGTGTCAATGCGACACTGAGCGTCTAGTGCGTGACACAGATCGGGTTCATCGGGCGCCGCGCTGCCCGTGTGGCCCGATCGGGTCGTGTCGCTCCGCTCGTAGCGTCGCGGCGGTCCCCTCGTCGGACAATCACCAACAGTGGCGAGACCGGTCGCCGACCGTACGGATGGGAGCTGGATGAAGCCGCGCTCAGTCGTCTTTGACCTGTTCGGAGACCATCTGCGCTATCACGGCGGCGCTGCGCGGACCCAGGCGCTGGTCGACCTGCTGGACGTGTTCGACGTCGGTGAGCCGACCGCTCGCATCGTTCTCGCTCGCATGCGCAAGGAGGGGTGGTTCGACACGCATCGGGAGGGTCGCCAAGTCGTCTACACCTTGACCGACCAGGCGTGGCGCTTGCTCGATGAGGGGCGCACCAGGATCTTCGAGCGTGCGCACCCCCCGTGGGACGGGCAGTGGCGGATGGTCATCTACGCAGTCCCGGAGCACGAGCGCGCCGAACGGGAACGGCTCCGTCGGACCTTGTCGTGGCTGGGGTTCGGGCCTCTGGCGATCGCGACCTGGGTGAGCCCTCACGAGCGGCTCGACGAGGTGGAACGGGCGCTGCCGGACACAACAGCCAGGCTGGACCTCCTGACCTGTCGATCCCGTGACAGGGCCACCGATCTGGACATGGTCGAGCGCTGCTGGGATCTCAAAGCTCTCGGTCGCGACTATCAGGACTTCGTCACCCGCCTCGAGGAACTGCCCGGGATCTCGGACCTCGCAGATCTGCCCGGCCGCGATGCGCTGCGACTGCGCATCGAGATCGTGTCCAGCTACCGGCAGTTCCCGTTCCGCGACCCGGATCTGCCGGCCGAGCTGCTGCCGGAGGACTGGCCTGGTCGCCGGGCGCACGAACTTTTCGTCGCTGCCCACGAAGCTCTGGCACAGCCCGCCGACGCCTTCGTGACCTTGCTACTGGGTCGGCACGAGGCCTGAGACCTCGTCGATGTCCTGCGGTGGGTTCGGCAGGGGCTTCGGACTGACGGGCCCGACGGGTCTCGGGGCGGGCTCGTGACGTAGTAGGCGTTCTCGGACTCGCTGTGTGGGACCAAGCCGGCCCGGGCCAAGCGCTCGGTGCAGCGGATGACGAGATGTGGGACGCCGCGGGCGGAGTGGTGAATGAGCCCGTCGTCGTCGAGCCGTCGAGCGTTCTTCGCGGTAGGCGGGCGGTTCGTGCGCGACCGTCCCGCCTTGCGCGCGCCCGCTCCTCATGCGACGGGGAGAGCACCACGCGCGTGGTGCTCTCCCCGCCGCCCTCACCTGGAAGTGCTGGCTGAGGCCCCCCGAACCAGCCGAGTCCCCCTCTTACCGCGGGTGGTCGGGCGCCCTCTGCGGACGCGATGGCCCGGGCGGCCCCTGGTTAGCTGACGACGCTCGAGCTCGTCGTCGCGTTCGACGCGACCGCGGCGGACGCCGGCATCGTGGCGGCGGGACGCTTCGGCACGCTGACGATCAGCAGCGCCCCCAACACCGCGAAGCCCGCGAACAGGTAGAAGTTCCACTCGA
>JAXDQG010000101.1:0-6107 GCA_034667945.1 Acidimicrobiia bacterium
GAAGTCGCTCAAGCTCTACCTCTGGTCGTATCGGCAGCAGGCGAAGTTCGCCGAGGCGTTGGCCGCCGAGATCGCGAATGAGATCCTCACGACCGCTCGCCCGCGCTCGGTGCGGGTCACGCTCACCCAGCGCCCTCGCGGCGGCATCTCTGTCCAGGCGGTAGCCGAGCTCAGCGCCGACTGACGAAACTCCCGGCCGGCCCGTCGGCTCAGTCGGCGAGCGCCTCGAGAACCTCGAGGCGAGCTGGCTCGTCATACCCGTGGGCGTACAGGCACACCACGTCGATCCCGGCTTCTCCGTAGGCGGCCAGCCGGTCGCGCGCCCGCGGCACGTCCTCGGCGGGAAGGCACGTGCCGGCGACGATCGCCGCCGGGTCATGGAGGCCCTGGTTGACGAAGTGCTGGTGGTAGTTGGCGAGGGCGTCGTAGCCCTTGGCATCGGCCGCCACAATGTCGGCTGGCGAGATGCGCACGTAGAGGACTGTGAGCCCTCGGCGGTTGGAGGTGGCCGCCGCGGCCCGCACATCCCGGACCGTCGCCGCCGCGTGTTGGGGCGTCAGCCAATTGAGGACCACGCCGTCGGCCTCGGCGGCACCCAAAGCGACCATGCGCGGACCGAGCGCGCCCACCAGCAGCGGGAATCCGGCGCCGAAGCTCAAGCCGTCTGCGGAACGCTGCGACAACTGCTTCACCCAGCTGCGCATGGCAGCCAGCGGCTTGTCCGGGAACGGCACACCGTGACGCGTCACCGACTCGCGATGGGAGATGCCGACGCCGAGCAGGAATCGGCCGCCCGACTGCTCGGCCAGCGTGCCGGCGGTGAGGGCGAGCGGTGCCGGCTGATGGAACGGGACGGCGGCCACACCAACCGAGCCCTGTACCCGGGTAGTGCACTGGAACATGGCAGCCAGCGAGACAAAGGCGTCCCGACCGGAGATCCGGCCGCTGGGATCCCCCATGCCACCGCGCACGTCCGGGACGAACACATACCCGTAGCCGTGCTCCTCGGCGAAGACGCCCAAACGGGCCACCTCGGCGGCGGGAAGGTCTCGAACACAGATGGCCAGCTCCATCGGCGGCACGGTACCCGCACCGCGCCGGAGGAGGCGCCGAACTCGCCCGGCGAGTGCCTCAGCGGCGGCGGAAGGCCAGCCGTACGACGTCTCTGGTCATGGCCGCCACGGCACCGCCGATGATCGCGCCGACGAGGGCATCTCCCGGATAGTGGACGCCGGTGTGCACGCGCGAATAGGCGACTGCGCCAGCCAGGAAACGCAGCGGGAGCGACAGCAATGGCAGCTCTTCCGAGACGGCTCCTGCGAACGCGAAGGCCGACGCCGAGTGCCCGGAGGGAAACGACGTCGACATGGGCATGCGGACGTGACGCCCGGCCACGACGCCGGCGTTCTCACGATTGGGTCGCCCTCGCTCCAGCAGGGGCTTGATGCCCTGATTTACGACGGCAGAGGTCAGCGCGATGGCCGCCAGCCCCTCGGCGGCGGCGCGACGGCCTCGGCGGCCGGCGCCGAGCGCCAGACCTCCTGCCACACCCATCCACAACCCGGAGAAGTTGGCGGCGTCACTCAGCTGTCGGAGCGCCGCATCGATGGTCGGCGTAGGGGTCCGGGCGATGGCTGCGTAGACCTCCCGGTCGACGGCATCGAGCTCTCGAAAAACCCTCACCACCGCGGGCGCGACGCGTGAGTCCTCGGTGCGTTCCGCCACTGCGTCGGCGACGACCTCGCCGACAGTCGCCCTTTCTGAGGTCGGCACCTGTTCGCTCACGGAAGGCATGTTACGGGTGGACCGCCCAGCGGCTGCGCACCTCCACGGGGGGTCTTCCCATGTACGCACGCCGGCTTGGGGGCCAGCCGCCCGGAGCCAGTGCCGAAGCCAGCGTCGTCATCACTTCGTCGCGCGACGGTAACCGAACTCGCACGGTGGTCAAGACCAGCGCCCTAGCATCTCTACCGAAAGCGCAGCGAGGCGCTGGTGAGGCCGGTGGAGGGCGGAGGCGGCGGGGTGCTGACCAAGGAGCCGGAGGGAACGACGGGGAGGCCCCCGTTCCACATGGCGCCCGTGATCGTCGCCGCCGTGGTCGCGCTGAGCGTCGTCGTGCTCGTGGCCCGCCTGGATCTCCATCGAGACTCGGCCCCAGATCCAACGGTCGTGTCGTCGTCGGCCGACCGGGTCGTAACCACGCTCCCCCCGGTGCCGGCTCGAGCCCCCAAGCCAGCAGCCGTCCCCACCACATCGGTTGCGCCGTCATCGCCCACGCCGACAACGGTGACCCCCACAACGGTGGTGGCAGCAGCACCTGTAGCCAGTCCTGCCACCTCAACGCCACCAACCCCCACGCCAGCGACCCCCGCGCCCGCGGCCCCCAACCCAGCGGCCCCCAACCCACCAACGTCAACGGACGGGTGGGTCCAGCTGAACGAGACGATGCGCACCCGCTGCGCGCCCCGTGGCGGTGTCCGCCTCTACCTGGCGGCCGGCGAGACAGAGCCGGTCGGGCTGCTGGACGACAACTGCCCGGCCTGAGGTCCGGAACGGCGGTCCGCCGGCGACACGGCGCGGCAGGGTGAAGATCCGGACAAGCGACGGCGAAGCCGCTGGGAATGCTCCGTGAGGATCCGCTGGACGCTGGTCGAAGCCTCCAACGGCGCACCGGGCAGCAACACCACCGCCGGTACCGTCTCGGTCGATCCGACCTGCCGAGAGGGAGTGGCCGGCGTGCGACCCAGGACGGACAGCACCAGCGCCTGGCAGGTCGTCGTTCGGCCCGCCAGGCTGCTCATCGGCAACCTGGCCGAGTGCCGGGGAACCCTGTCGTGGGTGGCAATCGTCACGGCTACCCGCCTCGTGCTGCGCGGTGCCGACCCTCGGCTACAGCACCGGCTGCTCCAGTCCGCCAGCACGAACTTGAACCACTTGGCCCACGATCCCCTCAACGTCCTCCTCACCAGCATCTGCTTCGTCACCTCGACGTCGGGCTACTTCAGCTTCCTGTTGGGCGCCCTGGTGATCTCCGCGCCAGTCGAACGCTGGCTGGGATTGCGCCGCTGGTTGATCACAGTGGCGCTCGGACACATCGGAGCCACCTTGGTCGTGGCCTTTGGTTTGAAGCTGGGCGTATCCGCTGGCTGGATCGATCCGGCCGTCAGCCGCACGATCGATGTCGGGATCAGCTACGCCATGCGCAGCCTGGGCGCCACGTTGTTCTTCGCCATCTCGAGTCGACGCCTCCGCCGCCTCCACCTCTCGGTGCTGTTGGTCGTGACGTTGGTCCCGCTGTTCGTCTCGCACACCTTCACCGACGCAGGCCACCTGACCGCGCTCTGCCTGGGCCTGCTGACGGGCGCTTTCTTCCGGCGGCGCCGACTGCCCCTCCGGCTGGCCGACCTGGAACGTCCGCTGGTAGTCGCCCCGGGGTCCTATCGGGCCAAGGCGGACTCGACCCTGGTCAGCGAGGCTCTGTCGACGAGCGAGCTCGTCGGCGACCCGTCGGACGAGGCGCGACGGTCCAGGGACGAAACGCCCCCAGAGGTGCCAAGTGCAACAGCTGCTCTTGGCGGGTCAGCCGCCAAAGCGCCCCCACCGCGCCGATCGTGAGGAACAGCGTCATGCCCGTGGTGGGAAACACCAGCGCATCGTAGGTGGCAAAGGTGGCCACATGGACGATGACGCCGGCGAAGAGCGCCTGCGACAGCGACCGGGCCCGCGGATCGACACACCTCTTCCGAATGACTCGAGCAGTCGCCAGTCCGGAGAAGAAGAACAGCAGGATGGCGATGAGTCCGACCAGTCCCGCCTCGAGGACCGTGAGGAAGTACTGGTTGTCCATGAAGTCGTAGAGGCTGGGGACGAAGGTGCCGAAGCCGCGCCCGAAAATCGGCCGCTGGGTGAAATAGAGGTTGATCTCGGTATAGCGCCCGGTTCGCGCGGTGATCGAATTGTCCTTGCTGGCCTTCAGGACGAAGGACAAGACGGTGCCGAGGAGTCCGTGCACCACAGCCGTCATCATGGCGACGGTCACGATGCCGATGGCAGCAAGTTGTAGCCGGCGGGCCGCCGGAATTGCCGGAAGGAAGCAGATCCCCGCCAGACCCAAACCGAGAAAGCCCGAGCGAGACAGCGACAATGGCATGGCAAAACCCATGAGGCCGACCGGCGCCCACCGCGCCAGCACGCTGCGATCGGTGTCGGCGAACGCATAATGAACGGCCAGCGGCAAGAGCGCCGCCGCCACCACCGAGAACTCGATGGGGTGCTCGGCCGTGCCGGCGACCCGGTAGAAACCCCCGCGCGTGAAGGTGGACGCCGCGGTCAGAGCCGTCGGCGCGTTGAACGCAAGCCCGGGCGGATGCACCAGCTTGGCCAGGTCGAGGCGGTTCTTCGAGAAGAACTGCGTGAGGGCGACGAAGGACATGTACGCGCCGCCCCAGACCATTCGGCGTAACAACACGTCAAGCCGCTTCAGGCTGGTGACGCCGTCGGTGGACAGCAGCAGGAGACCCGCATAGCCGAACCAGGTGATCAGCGTGCGGTCGGCATTGCGGCCCTCGAGCGGAACGAGTGGGCGGGTGAATCCGGCGGCATAGGCCACGAGCATGGCAAACATGACGATGCCCACACCGATGCGCACTGGGTTGTATCCCGCGCCGAGGCTGGTTCCGTTCATTCGACTGACCAGCCACCAGAGGAGGGCGGCCACACCTAACAGAAGGGCGGGCGTGCCGGCGGCGCCGAGGGGTTTGAACACGTATCGCTGCGGGATGATGAACATCGAGGCCACCGCCAACGACAGCACAGTGGTCGCATCGCCCGGGGACAGATAGAACACCGCCACCAGCAACATGACGACCAGAAGCGCCACGACGAGTATCGGCATCCCGACGGCGATGCCCACACCCACGACAGCCAGACCGAAGAACCAAGCCCACTGCCGGGCCAGGCCGGGTACGTGTCGATCGGCGTCGACGCGTTGGCGCGCTATTGGCGTCGTGGTCATTCGGTCGGGTGCGCTCGGGGCTCGGTCGCCCGGCGTCCGCCGCCTGAGAGGCGACCGGAGTCGAGCTCGTCGGGTACGCGGACCGTAGGCGTGGTTCTCGTCAAGAAGCCCCGAGGCGTCTCAAACGTTGGGCAAAGGATCGGCCGAGCGTTCTGTCCTGTGCCGACGCGTCTCGACATCGCCCGCCCAGCCCGCCTCTCTCATCCCACCTTGATGTGCAGCCCGCCGTCCACCGGCAGCAGGACACCGGTGATGTACTGCGCCTCGTCGCTGGCCAGGAACAGAGCCGCATGGGCGGTGTCCCACCCACTCCCCTGCTTGTGCTGCAGAGGCACCTGGCGGGCCCGGTCCGAGCGGACCTGATCGCGCGAGACGTTGCGAATGGCGGCATATCCCTCGATGGCCATTGGCGTGTCCATCAGACCGGGCATGATGGCGTTCACCCGGACCCCGTAACGGGCATTCGAGCCGGCCAGGGCCTGGGTCAAGGCGTTCAATCCTGCTTTCGAGACCTTGTAGGCGAGCATCGGGGTCGACGCGATGGCGGCCACCGACGAGATGTTCGTGATCGCCCCGCTCTGTTGCTCGCGCATGGGCGGCAGGACGTGCTTGCACAACAGCCAGGGCCCGGTCAGGTTCACGTCCATGATCCGGTGCCAGCTCTCCTCGGTGAGCGAGGTCGGGCCGGCATCCCCGGCGCCGATCCCCACATTGTTGTGCAGGATGTCGATGCGGCCGAACCGGTCGAGCGCGGCAGCGGCGATCGCCCGGTCCGTTTCTTCATCGGTGATGTCGCCCGTGAAGATCTCGCAGGTGCCGCCCTCCTTGCGGACCAGTTCGGCCGTCTCCTCCGCCGAATCGGTCCGTCGATCGACCAACAACAACTGCGCACCCTCGCGAGCGAACAGCAGGGCTGTGGCCCGACCGTTGCCGATGGTCTCGCCCGGGGTCTGGCCGGCCCCGGCGATGATGGCGATCTTTCCGTCGAGCCGACCGGCCATTGGTGCCTCCTCGTCGCCTGTGGGCGCTGGGTCAGCGCCCACCCGTGTAAACCGTGGGCTCCTGGTCCAGCGCCCGCCCGTGTAGATCTCGG
>JAXDQG010000102.1:0-4356 GCA_034667945.1 Acidimicrobiia bacterium
CAGCGCCGCCTCCTCGCCGAACAGCAGCGTGGCGTCCGGCCGCACCAACAGCACCGAGGGCACTGCGCCGGAGCGATTCCCCAGGGTGACCACGTGCGTATTGCCCACCCGCTGCACGACTGCAGCCGAGAAAGTGGTTCCGAAGTCGATGCCCAGGGCGTAACTCACAGCGATCCCTTTCAGCCCGCGGCCTACCGTCGCGGCGCACTGCTGGTGACACAGACCGCTTCAGTCGAAGACTGAAACGGCCGACGCCCCGATGCGCTCATTTGCAGAAATCGTGTGGCGTGTGCTGAGCGTCATCCGCTCGGCGCACTTCGAAGTTGCTGAAGTGGATGTGGGTCTTGACCGACGATTCACTGCTGGCCAGATACAGGCCGATGAACGGGTCATTCATCCCCGGCCGGTTGAACGAGATGACGTACTGATCGCCGAGATAGAAGGTGTAACTGTCCCCGACGGCTCGGATCCTGAGCGTCACCGGCTCGTTGGCATTGATCTCGTTGTGAGCGATCTCGCGGTTCGAGCCGGCGACTCGCTGGAAAATGTGCCAGGTCACGGATGCGGGGTGGCGGTTGATGGCGAACGTCAGGCCATCCCCGTTGGCGTCGCCCCGCACGAAGAGCCCGTATTCGTAACTGCTTGGCGGATCAGTGAGCTCGGGGACCGTTTCCGCGCTGACGGACACTTCGATCTTCTGATCCGAGCCGAACGTCGGGAGAGCTTTGGCGGCCACCACCCGGTTCGGCCCGAAGGTACCGAGGTGGTAATAGCGGTTCGGGTGATAGGCCTTCTTGACCGTGTTGTCGGAGAATTCGGGCCATCCCGTGGTCGGGTCGCGGAAGTCATCGCAGAAGAAATACGCGGCGGGAATCGGCTGTGGAGCAGGCGCCGCCGGTGTTTGCGGCGCGGCTACCGAGATGAACTGCCCGGCCGGTATCGCAGCGTCTACCTTGCTGGCTGCACAGCGGAAGCCGGCCAACTTGGCTGCCGAACCCTCGGCCGGATTTATGGCCAAACGGGTCCAATTGGGTCGGTGATAGCCGTTCTGGCCGCCACGCAGCACTCGGTCGTTGGGGCCCACGAATTGGGTGTCATAAGGTTCGGCAACCCACTCCCAGGCGTTGCCCGCCATGTCCATGACGCCGAAGGGGCTCTTGTTTTGCGGTACCGTGCCAACCGCATAGCTCCCGCCGTCTGCAATACGGCCGATCGGCTCGTCAGTGCCCCAGGGGTATTTCTGGTCGGTACCACCCCGGGCGGCTACCTCCCATTCGGCCTCTTTCGGCAGGCGCTTACCCAATGCCGTGCAGTACGCCACTGCCCAGTCGTACGACACGCCCTTCACCGGGAAGTCCTTCTGAGCTGCTGGGAACTGACCGTTTTGCCACTGCACAGGTCGGGCGGCGTTGTTCTTGTTGACGAAGTCGAGATATTGCTGATTGGTGACCTGCACGGTGTCGAGGAAATAGGCCGGCAACGTGATCTGGCGCCGCGAAGACTCAGATTGTCCACGAGTGTCAGGATTGGCAGAGCCGACCCAATAGCTGTTGGCGGCAATGGGGGTCATGCCGGCAGCCGAGGCCGTCGTTGTGGCCGCCGCGGTCGTCGTCGTGCCGCCTTCGCCCGGTGCCGCCGTGGCCGGCCCGTTCGACTTCGACTGTGAGTTGCGGACCAGCAGCGCCGCCAGCAGGCCGGCTACGACGACGAGGACAAGGACCGGCAGAAGCAGCTTGCGGCTCGGCCCGCGTCGGCCACTGAAGCTGGGTGGCCCGGGCGGTGGGGGTGGCGGGAGTGTGGTCGATCGGTCGCCTCCGCCGCCGGCACGATCGGGGCCGGAACGTTCCGGGCCCGGAGGATCCGGGTCATAACCGGGGCGGGCGGGGGAAGCCGGTTCGGCGACTGGCGGTCCAGCCGCCCGGCCAGGGCCGAGGTCGGCGAGCGCAGAGTGCCGCTCAGAACCGTAACCGGTCGCCGTGGAGGGCGGCCCGGGGCCACGGTCGCTCTGGCCGGGTGTTCCCGACCGGCCGGGGTCTCCGCCGTAGGGGGGCGCCCCGGGCTCCCGACCGTCGTAGCCCGTGGGCGGCTGACCCCCAACGCCGGCTGGCGGACCGCTGCCCCGGTTGTACGGATCTCCTTGGCGATATCGGTCGTCTGGGCGGCTCTGATCACCCTGTCGGTACGGGTCGGCCGGAGGTCCTGAGCTGCCTTGGCTGTACGGATCCGGCTGGGCTGCGGGCCCGGGCTGGCGGTAAGCGTCGGCCTCCGGCTGGCGGGCGACCTGCTGGTACGGATTGAACTGGGGCTGCGGATCGCCCTGCCGCTGCGGATCGAACTGGCGCAGCGGGTCGCCCTGGCGCGGGAATCCCGCTTGTCGTAGGGAAGCGGCGTCCTGTGCGGACGAGCCGTTGCCGGCGCCGCCGAGAGGGCCTGCCGCGGTCGGATCTCCGCTCAGCGCCGCGCCCCTGCGCCCGGCCTCGATGGCTGCTCCCCGGGCCACAGCGTAGAGAGGGTCGATGTCGACGGCCACGATCGAGCCGAAACGGCTGCGGACCATGTCGGCCACGAGGGGGATCCGGGACGAACCGCCCACCAGCAACACGGAGGTGAGCTCGCGCTCGGAGATGTGCGCCGAGGCGACTGCGGCCTCGAGCGAGCGGATGGTGTCGGCGATGCGCGGCTCGATCATCCGCTCGAACTGGCGCCGGGTGAGCGAGACGGTGGTGTCGGCCGACGGCAACAGCACCGGTATATGGGCCTCGTTCTCGCTGGAGAGCAGCTCTTTCGCTTCGGTGCAGGCCCGGCGGAGCGCCAGCATGGCCGCTAACAGTGACGGATCATTCGACGGTGCGGGCCACGCTTCGCCCACGGCGTTCCGCACGTATTGGAAGACGGCCTCGTCGAAGTCGTAGCCGCCGAGGTGCTCGATGCCGGTCGACTCGCCCATGAGCTCGAAGTAGTCGCCGGTCTTGCGCAGGACGGCGGCGTCGAAGGTGCCCCCGCCCAAGTCGTAGACGGCCGTGATGGCACCGTTCGGCACCCGGGTCTCGGCGGCATAGGCCAGCGCGGCCGCGGCCGGCTCGGTCAGGGTGAAGGCCGGCTCGACGTTGGCGATGCGCAAAGCCTGCTGGAAGAGCTCCTGCTTGTAGGGACCCCAGTTCGCCGGGTGGGTGACCAGGGTGCAGCGTGGCTCGCCACGCTCACGGTCGGCAACGCGCCGGGCCACGTGCTCCACCATGCGGGCGATGAGGGACTCGGCGGAGAAGGGTGAGCTGTGGAGGATGATCGGCGTGGGGTCGCCGAGGCGTCGCTTGAACTCACGTGCCGCCCCACTGGGATCGAGCGCGGCCCGCCGGTTGGCGGAGTCGCCGACCACCGCCGAGCCGTCCTCCCCGAAGTAGACGACGGTGGGGATGTTGTCGGCGATCGGGCCCAGCCCGGCAACCTCCACCACCCCGTCGGATCGGCGGACGGCGGCAGCAGTGAAACTCGTACCGACGTCGATGCCGAGGTCGTACACCACAGATATCCCCCAAAGCCCGGTCGCTCGTCATGGGCCATCACGTGTTCGCGGCCATCATGGTCCACCGTGGCTCGTGTGTGCATCGGGGGTTTCCCCGCTCGGTGCCCCTATGGGCCTCTGCCGGGCCGCTCGATCGGGCAATCGAGCGGCCGATCGGTGGCTGTCAGGCGGCCGGCGTCTCGACCAGGAAGGTCTGCAAACGCGCCCGGATCGGTTCCGGGATGTCCATGGACGACCGGTTTTGGAGGCTGAAGTACACGGAGACGATCTCGGTCGTGGCGGCCAGCTCGCCGCTCTCGATGTTGCGCATGCGATAGGTGCAGGTGAACGATTTGCTGCCGATCTTGGTCAGTGCACCCTCGATGACAATCAGGCTGCCAGCCAATTGCTCCTTGATGAACCGCACGGTGTGTTGGGCGTCCACGGCCGTCTCGCGGGACTGTTGGAGCGCTTCCGGCGTGAGGCCGAGGGCGTATTGGAGGTGGAAGGCCGCCTGGTCGAACATCCCCGTGTAGTTCTTCACGTTCATGTGCCCCAGGTGGTCGCAATCCCAGGGGTAGATCACGCCGCGAAAACACTCCATCCATTCGGCCATAGGCGCGGAGGCTACGCCGTCGGGAAAAGGTCCGAGCGGATGCGACTTCCCTCCGTCGGCGGTTGAGGGGGTCTTGAGGCTTTGCCCGCGTGGCGTCTCAGCCGACGAAGAGCGCCCAGGCCATGACGGCCACGACGAGAGCGAGCACCGCGGCGGTGGCGACGAGGGCGAGCTGAGGGCGCCGGGAGGAGGGGGAAGCGCCGCTGACACTTGGATTCATGTCGGAGGCGGACGCGAA
>JAXDQG010000103.1:0-4774 GCA_034667945.1 Acidimicrobiia bacterium
CGACTGCGCGCCTCCTTCGAGCCGATGTTCGACCTGCTCCCGCTGCTGGCCGGGGTGGCCGTCGTGTTGATCGGGGCCTGGAGGGTGTCAAGCGGCGAGGTCACCACCGGCCAGATCGTTCAGGTCGTGGCCCTGTTCAGCATGCTGACCTTCCCGCTCCGGGTCATGGGCTACTTCCTCGAAGAGCTGCCGATGGCGGTCGTCTCGCTCGATCGGGTCGACGCGGTGCTTGCCCAGGGCAGCAAGATCATCCCGTCCGTGGCGCCGCGCCGGCTTCCGGCTGCCGGGCCTCTTGGCCTGCGGGTATGCGGCGTCACCGCCTGCCATGGCGGTGTCCCGGCCTTGGATGACGTCAGCTTCGAGGTGGCGCCCGGCGAGGTGGTCGCGGTCGTCGGCGCGACGGCCAGCGGGAAGAGCACCCTGTGCGAGCTGCTTGTGCGCCTCGCCGATCCGGATCAGGGCCACATCGAGATCACCGGCATACCGCTCGATCAGCTCGACGAAGCCGACCTTCGACGCCGGGTGGCACTCGTGCTGCAGGAGCCCTACCTCTTCGCCGACACCGTGACGGCCAACGTGAGCGGTACCGACGTCGAGGCCGACGGCCAGCTCGACCGCGCGTTGCAGCGGGCGCGAGCCGCGGGGTTCGTGGGGGAACTGCCCAGGCGAACCGACACCCTGTTGGGCGAGCGCGGGGTCACGCTGTCGGGAGGCCAACGTCAGCGCTTGGCCCTGGCTCGCGCCTTGGCCCTGCGCCCCGGGCTGCTCATCCTGGACGACGCCACCTCTGCCGTCGACCCGCTGGTGGAGGCCCGGATCCTGGCCGGTCTGCGGGCTCCCGACAACGCCGCGACCACTACCGGCGAGCGCGCCACGCTGTTGGTGGTGGCGCACCGACTGTCTACCATCCGTCTCGCCGATCGGGTCCTCTTCCTTGAAGACGGGCGGGTGGCGGCCACCGGCCCGCACGACGAGCTCTTGAAGCTGCCGGCCTATGCGGCCTTGGCGCTGGCCTACGAGCGACAGGACACCCTGAACGTCGAGGCGGACGGGCTGGAGCCGACATGAGGGTGCAACCGCCCGACCCCGACGACCTGCCGACCACCGTGTCCCCCGCCTGGTCGGTGCTGGTCCGGGCTCTGCGCCACAGCCGCGACCTGCGCCGGGGCCTCGGCTTCACCCTGGCGCTGGCCCTGGTCACCGCAGTAGGACGGGTCTCCCTGCCGGTGCTGGTGCAGCAGGTGATCGACAAGGGCATCGTCAACGGCTACCGCCCGACCTTCGTGCGCACCGCCTGCGCCGTGGCCGTGGTCCTCGGCATCGGCATCTTCTTCGCCAGCCGGGCGACCATGGTGCGCCTGACCCGCGCGGCCGAGGCCACGCTCTACCGCCTGCGGGTCGACACCTTCGAGCACATCCATCGCCTGAGCCTGGCCGCCCACACCGAGTCTCGCCGGGGCGTCTGGCTTGCCCGGGTGACGTCCGACATCGAGACCATCGAACGCTTCGTGCAGTGGGGTGCGCTGTCCTGGATCGTCGACACGATGCTCATCGTGGTCGTCCTGGCGGTGATGACCGCCTATTCCTGGCAGCTCGTGCTGGTGGCGCTGGCTTGCCTGCTGCCGATGGTTCCTGTCCTGCGATTCATCCAACGTCGGCAGGCGTTGGCCTACGCCGGGTTGCGTGACGCCGTGGGTGACACGCTGGGTCAGGTCTCCGAGTCGCTGATGGGAGCGGCCACCATCCGGGCCTATGGCATGCAGCCGGCCGTGCGTCTCCGCGTCCATCGGGCCGTGCGGCAGCAGTACCGCCGCCAGATGAAGGCTGCCCGCTGGATGTCGGTGGTCTTCACCGTCGGCGATGTCTTCGGGGCGCTCACCTTGGCGACCGTGGCCGCTGTCGGCGCGTGGTTCGGCCCGGGCTGGGGCATCGCGCCAGGCACCCTGGTCGCCTGTCTGTTCCTGGTCAACCAGCTGCAGATGCCGGTCAACGAATTGGGCGAGGTCCTCGACCAGACCCAGATCGCCATCGCCGGGTGGCGGAAGGTGCTGGACGTCCTGGACGTGCCGGTCGAGGTCGTCGAGCCTGAGGACGGCATCGTCCTGCCCACCGGACCCCTCGCCGTAGCGGCGGAGAACGTGCGCTTCGCCTATGCCGACGGCCCGCCGGTCCTGGTCGACGTGACGGTCGAACTGAACGCCGGTAGCCACGTGGCGGTAGTGGGCGAGACAGGGTCGGGCAAGACGACCTTCGCCAAGCTGCTGTGTCGCCTGGCCGACCCGCTGGAGGGCTCGATCCGGGTCGCCGGTCAGGACCTGCGCGAGGTCTCGCCCGAGAGCCGCCGTTCGGCCATCCGGCTGGTACCCCAGGACGGCTTCCTGTTCGACACCACCGTAGGCGAGAACGTGCGCATGGGTCGGCCGGGTGCCACGGAGCGCGATGCCGGGGCGGCCTTCCAACGGCTGGGTCTCGACGACTGGCTGGCGAGCCTGCCGCTGGGGTTGGACACACCCGTGGGTGAGCGCGGCGAGCAGTTGTCGGTGGGCGAGCGGCAGCTGGTGGCGCTGGCCCGAGCGCAGTTGGCCGACCCCGGGCTGCTGGTGCTCGACGAGGCCACCAGCGCAATTGACGCCGAGACCGAGCGGGCCCTGTCGCGGGCGCTGGGGCGGCTGTCGGAAGGCCGCACGACCATCTCGGTCGCCCATCGGCTGTCGACGGCCGAGGGGGCCGACGTGGTGCTCGTGTTCGATCGAGGCCGATTGGTCGAGCGGGGAACCCACCATCAACTGGTCGAAAGTGGAGGCGTCTACGCCGGCCTCTACCAGTCGTGGCTCGGGAACACCAGGACGACACCGTCGGAGCCGGCCCCGGCCACCGGCTGATCGCTCGCCGCTGGACGCGCCTGTGTCACCCGCTCGCGACCACGGGCTGCAGGGCCTAGGGTGACGCTCGTGGCCGGATACTCGGGCACTCCGTTGGCCAAGAAGCTGGGCATCAAGGCCGGCTATCGCCTGGCCATCGTCAATGACCCCGGCCACATGCAAGCGCTGCTCGAGCCGCTGCCCGAGGGCGTAGAGGTGACGGCCGGCTGTCAGCCCGCCGATGTGGTGGTCTTCTTCGCGACGACCCGTGGCGCGCTCGAACAGGCGGTCGACGAGCTCGGAGAGGCCATCTTTCCGGCCTCCACGCTCTGGGTGGCTTGGCCGAAGAAGTCAGCCGCCAAGCGAATGGCGACCGAGCGGAACATCACCATCGATCTCACCGAGGACCTCGTGCGGGCGGTGGTGCTGCCTCGCGGCCTCGTCGACGTGAAGGTTGCCGCCATCGACGACGACTGGTCCGGGCTGAAGGTCGTGTGGCGCAAGGAACGGCGGAACTAGGCGACACCTTCGGCCCTCGGCCGGCACAGGTGGTCGGCGCCCCAGGTCGCTGCGTAGATTGGGCGCCCGGCTCGACCAACGACCGAGGAGTACGGAATGAAGGATCCCGTCCGCGTCGCCGTGACCGGGGCAGCCGGCCAGATCGGCTACGCGCTGCTGTTCCGCATCGCCAGCGGCGCCATGCTGGGGCCCGACCAGCCCGTCATCCTGCACCTACTCGAGATCACGCCGGCTCTGCCCGCGCTCGAGGGCGTGGTCATGGAGCTCGACGATTGTGCCTTCCCGCTGCTGTCCGGCGTGGTCCGCACCGACAACGCCGATGAGGCCTTCGAGGGTGTCGACTACGCCCTGCTGGTCGGTTCCCGCCCCCGCACCGCCGGGATGGAGCGTGGTGACCTGCTGTCGGCCAACGGCGCCATCTTCACCGTGCAGGGCAAGGCCCTTTCCGACCGCGCCAGCCGTGACGTGAAGGTGCTGGTCGTCGGCAACCCGGCCAACACCAACTGCCTCATCGCCATGAACAACGCCCCCGGCTTGCCGCGGGAGAGCTTCACGGCGATGACCCGCCTCGACCACAACCGAGCCGTGGCGCAGCTGGCCGCCAAGGCGGGCGTCCCCGTCGCCGAGGTGGCCAACATGACCATCTGGGGCAACCACTCGGCCACGCAGTACCCCGACATCTTCCACGCCGAGGTCAAGGGTGGCCCGGCCTTCGCGGCCGTGGGCAGCGACCAGAGCTGGGTCGAGAGCCAGTTCATCCCCACTGTGCAGAAGCGGGGCGCGGCCATCATCGAGGCGCGGGGAGCGTCATCGGCCGCGTCGGCCGCCAACGCCGCCATCGATCACATGCGCGACTGGGTGCTCGGTTCACGCCAGGGCGATTGGGTCTCAATGGCCATCTGCTCCGACGGCTCTTACGGCGTGCCCGAGGGCCTGATCTCGTCGTTCCCGGTGACCACGTCGGGTGGCCGCTACCAGATCGTGCAGGGTCTCGATCTCGACGACTTCAGCCGTTCGCGGGTGGACACATCCGTGGCGGAACTGGCCGAGGAGCGCGACGCTGTGAAGGAACTCGGGCTCCTCTGAGCCGGATGGCTGCTCGGGTTTCGATCCCGCGCCCCAAACCCGACCTCGACCTCTACCTGAGCCTGACCCCATCCTGATCTCGGCCACGGCATTCGGCGCTCCATCATGTTGGGGGCGCGCTGGGGCCGGACATCCCCATCACCGGAGGCACCCATGCCTGTCGCGCGATCCAACGGCATCGAGGTGGCGTACGAGACCTTCGGTCGGGCGTCGGATCCGGCCGTCCTCCTCGTGAACGGGTTCTCGTCCCAGCTGCTGGGTTGGGACGAGAAGCTCTGTCATCTGCTGGCCACCAAGGGCTACCGGGT
>JAXDQG010000104.1:0-5073 GCA_034667945.1 Acidimicrobiia bacterium
ACCTCGTGGATGGCCCGGCGTACGGCCCGCGCGGGCCCCCGCCGGGCCCAGTCCGTCGGGAAATCGACCCCGACCTTGCGCTGTTCGGGCGGCGGTTCGATGCCGAGCGGTGTGGAGGGCGGGCGCACCACGAAGCGCACTGCCGCTGGCAGACCCGGACGGCGACGGGGCAGCTTCACGACACGTCCGCCATGAAGATCGGCGGATTGTGGAGATGCGTGATCGTGGCGTCGCGCCCGACGACATCGGCCGCCATCTCGAGGGCATCGTCGAGCGTGCTGGCCGGCATGAAGCCGAGCCGTCGGACCGCGCGCGGCTCGCCACCGACGACTATCACCCGGCCGAGGTGCTGCAGCGCGTGGGCTCCCCAATACCACATGTAAAAGGGATGCACGCCGTGGTAGGCGTAGCTGGTCCGATAGAGGTGTCGATACCACTCGTCCTCGGCGAATTGCTTCTCGTAGCGAGCCTCGATCTCGGCCGGATCGGTCGTATCTACCAGTACTTCCTCGAAGAAATCGATATAACTCGGATGGTGCACCGGGTGGAACTCCCAGCGGCACGGGTGACTCATGATGAGCACGCCACCCTCCCGTACGAGCGGCCTGCCCCGGTAGAAGTTGAAGAAGTAGCCGAGTGCCGAGCACATGACGAGGATCGGGTTCATGATCGAGTTGACGTTGTAAGGGCAGAGGTAGGGCAGCCCCATGGTGAGGATGTCGGTCTGGCCCTGGACTGGCACGAGGTGTTGCTCGTACACCTTCTCGGTGGTGCGGGCGTGCACCGCGTCCACATCGCCCGCCTGCACGGAGGTGAGCTCGTAGGGGGAGCGCCATGAGTGGAAGAAGGTGCGCTTCGCTTTGGGCGGAAGCGGCTTCAGCCCGGCCTGCAGCGCAGCAAAGGTGGCCCGGTCTTTGAGCGTCCATTCCCATTCGCGCTTCTGCAGCACCGCCAGCGGACCTGTCTTGCCGAAGACGTTGGTGTTGACCGTGGTCTCGATCTGGAAGATGCGTGGGCCGTGCTGGCGGATCAGGTTACCCATGCGCCAGTTCGAGCTGTGGAGCTCGGAGCGGTGCTGATCCATGAAGCTGCGTGAGCGCTGCATGGTTCGGACGTTGTGGTGGTGGCGAAGACTCGGGTACCCGGCGAGCCCGGTGGCGGTGGATTTCCAGCCGCCGTCCATGGAGACAAGGTTGATGTTCACGTAGATCAGCAGGTCGGATTCGGCCGCCCGCCGGTTCATCTGCACGACCTCGCCATGGGGCGTTGTGCCGAGGATCACCATGCCGTCAGGGTCCTCGGCGTCGTGGTTGTACAGCCGGCCGCTGGGCGCGAAGGCGTCGTAGACCCGGTTGCCGACCGCGTGGCGCAACTCGGCCTCGGTCATGCGCCGGTGCAGGGCCAGGGCGGCGATGATCTCGACGTCGTCGACCCCGGCCTCCGCCGCGCAATCGAGCACCGCCTCGATGACCCGCTGACGGATATCGGGCGACGCCATTGGGGGCAGCGGCAAGGAGATGTCGTCGAAGGCGATGGTCAGCTTCATGCCCGGCCGCAGCAGAGAGGGCAGGGGATCGCTCTCCAGCGGTGCCCGCAGCGCGGCCCGAATGGCTGCGTCCGGGTCATGAAGGCCGGGCAGGGGTTCCTTCGGATAGATGACCCGTGAGCGGCCCGCCGGCAGCTTCTCGAGCCGGAAGCCTTCGCCGTGGTGAAACAGGATGGGCGGGGTCGAACCGTCGACCTCCAGCACAAATCCGGGACGGGGCGACAACGGATCTCCTCTTAACGGGCGGCCCGGGCGAGGGGCAGCAGGGGCTGCGAGCCGCCGGGGGCCTTGTCGAAGTGCTCCACCAACCAACCCCGCTTGCGAGCGAGGGCGGCCAGGCGGGTCTCGGGATTGACGGCAACGGGAAATCCGACCGCTTCGAGCAGCGGAAGGTCACTGGTCGAATCTGCGTAGGCCACGCCTTCGGCGGGGTCGAGGCCATGGGCGGCGGCATAGTCGTAGAGGGCCTGCGCTCGGCTCTCTCCGGTCGGAGGGGCGTTGAGCAGCTCGCCGCTGTAGGTGCCGTCGGCCTTCACCGACATCTCCGCCACCACGACATCGTCGAACAGCGGGCGCAGAGGCTCGATGATGAAATCCAGCGCGCCGGTGATCAGCACGGTCCGGTGCCCGAGCCGACGATGCTCCCGCACTCGCCGCAACCCGGCGGGAAAGGCCTTTCGCAGGACGTACTCGCTGGCGTGCTCGTAGGCGTCCGCCCGGAGCCGGTCGACCGGCGCGCCCTCGTAGCGACGGTAGAAGTAGCGCAGGAAGTCCGAGCGGTCCCGTCGGTCGAGCGCCAGCAGCTGGGGGGCCTCCGCCAACGTCTTCGCCACGAAGCGGGCCCGGTCGGAAGGGCTGAGATGCCGTGAGGCCAGCCACGCATAGGACGCCACCACGTTGGAGGCGACCAAGGTGTTTTCGAGGTCGAAGGCCGCGAAGTGGCGCTCGGGCGAGAGGATCTGCCGCCGCAGCCGGTCGGCGCGGTTCTCGCCGGTGCGGCCGCCAGGCGTCGTACGCACGCGGGCGTGATCGACCACCGACGGTAGGTGCACATTGCGGACGTAGTGGTCCCAGTCGATGACGCGTGGATCGAAGCAGAACTGCCGCTGGTCGTCAGCGGAGAGGTCGTTCCAACGGGCCAACAGGCGCTCGACGCCGTAGATGGCCTCGCACTCGGCGTAGGCGCCATAGAGCTCGACGTAGCCCATGGCCCGTTCCGCCTGCTCCCGGGTGTGCTCCAGGTCGGCGGCGAGCTCGGCCCGCTTTCCCCGTAGCGGCAGGGTGTTGAGAGCCCGCTCGGCCCGGGACACCACCTGCAGGGTGCGTTTCAGCTGGGCCTGTACCCGCCCCCGACCGGGGAAGTGCCAGGTGGGCACCACGATCGGTTGGCCCCGCTCGTCGTAGAGGGGCTTGTTCTGGAACCAGTCCGACACCATGTCGACGAGGCGGCGGTAGAGGAGCGGATTGGCCGACCCCGAGGCCACCTGGACGACCGCTGGAGGCTTGTCGGCGGGGGGCGGGGGAGCGGCCGCCACCGCGCAGATGGCGGCCACGACCAGGTCGACCGGGATGACGTCGACCACGCCCTCGGGCACGCCCGGGAACTCCTTCAGCAGGCCCCGGGCGTAGGAGATGATCACCGGCTCGGCCATGCGGAAGCCACGGATCCAGCCGGGCTTGGGCTCGGCAAGGGCCGACTCAATGATGGAGGGACGCAGAATCGTGGTGGGGATGTCGCCTTTGATCTCGGCGAGCGCCTTCTCGGCGAGCGCTTTGGTGAAGGCGTAGGCGTCCGGATAACCCACGCTCGCTGCTCGGGAGCGCCCGGCCTGGACGAGGCGATTGTCGACCCACCGCTGTCGCAGCTGCTCGGTCTTCTCGGCCAGGAGGGGTCCGCCGGCGGCGCCCAACTCGGTGCGGGCCTGCTTGCGGAACTGCTTGAGCTTCTCGGGCGTGCGGCTCTCGGCGTCGGCCTCGCCCCGTAGGCGACGTGCGGCCGCCACCTCGGCACGCCAGTCGACCTCGACGTAGAAGGGTGACGCGTCGACCGGTTCCTCGGGTGCGGATCCTCGCCGGCTACCGGCCACGTAGCAGGTAGAGACCGCTACGAGGTGCGGGCGGTGGCCCAGCGCTTGCAGGGTTTCGGCGATACGACCCGGGCCGAGCAGGTTCACCTCGACAGCGCCGTCGAGCGGCGAGTCGAAGCTCACCGTTGCCGCCGAATGGATCACGACATCGCTGGCCGCCAGCGCGGCCAGCCCGTCGTCGTCGAGCGCGAGGCCGTCACGGGATACGTCGCCCGCTACCACGGTGACCCGCTCGTCCACCATCGCGTCGAACGCCTTCTGGCTGCCGAGATCGGCCCGCAGCCGGTCGAAGGCGTCATTGCGGAACACGTCTCGACGGGCTCTCTGGGTTGCCGTCGCCCTTCGGCCGGGCCGGACGAGCAGGGTGACATGGCAGTCCGGAACGGCTCGCAGGAGGCGCTCGACCAATGCCGTGCCCAGAAAGCCGGTCGAGCCGGTGACGAAGAGACGTTTGCCGCGAAGGGCCTCGGCGATCACGAGGGGCCATTCTTGTCGAGCGGTGGTAGGAGGCACGAACAGTTGGACTCGCGGAGCCGGCACCGCGCTACTCACGGGCCGTCCGGCGCGGAAGGAATGAGCTGGTCCGGCTGGGACCTGAGATCGTCAGCCGAATCAGTGGTCGGTGCGGATGCGGGCCTGGCGCTGCTGCCAACGCTCGACGGCGAGCGCTACCAGCTCGTCGATCAGGCGGGCGTACGGTAGCCCGGAGGCGGCCCACAACTTGGGGTACATCGAGATTGGCGTGAACCCGGGGATGGTGTTCACCTCGTTCAGCAGCGGTCCCCTCGTCGGTCCTTCTTCCTCATAGAAGAAGTCGACCCGGGCCATGCCGTCGGCGCGGACCGCCCGGAAGGCCTGCACCGCCAGGGCTTGCAGCTGCTGCGCCACCTCGGCGGGAAGGGGAGCCGGGACAAGCAGCTTGGCCCGATCGTCGAGGTACTTGTCCTCGTAGTCGTAGAACTCCGCGCCGGGGATGATCTCGCCCGGCACCGAGACTTGCGGCTTCGTGTTGCCCAGCACGGCCAGCTCGATCTCGCGGCCCGAAATGGCCTCTTCGACGACCATCCATTCGTCGTAGCTGAATGCGAGCTCGACTGCGGCCGCCAGCTCGCCCTCGTGGTGGACCTTGCACACGCCGACCGACGATCCCAAATTCGATGGCTTCGTGAAGCACGGGTACCCCAGCTCGTCGCCGACGATGGCGACCAGGTCGTTGGGCACCTCATCGGCCCGGAACGACAGCCAACGGGCTTGGGGGAGGCCGTGGTGGGCGAAGACTTCGCGGGCCTTGGCCTTGTCCATGGCGAGTGCTGACGCCAGCACGCCGGCGCCGACATAGGGCACGCCAGCCAGCTCGAGGAGGCCCTGCACGGTGCCGTCCTCGCCGAACGGACCATGCAGGAGCGGCATGACGACAACGGGTGCAGCTGGCTCGACCGC
>JAXDQG010000105.1:0-4605 GCA_034667945.1 Acidimicrobiia bacterium
TGTGTCACGTCGAATCGACGTCGAATCGACGCACTAGGGGGCGAATTTTTGGTGTGCGCACCTGGCTGTAAACCAAATGGTTGATTGGACAGCCGACCTGGAGAAAGACCGAGCTCCGACTACGTTCACTCGAATGCGTGCGCTCGTGCAGCGGGTCGGCCGGGCCTCCGTCACGGTCGTCGCCGAGGACGGAAACCGCCGCTCCGTCGGCTCCATCGGTCGAGGATTGTGCGTCCTCGTCGGCGTCACACAGAGCGACGACGAGGACCTCGCCCGCAAGCTCGCCAGCAAGATCTGGCACCTGCGGATCTTCCCCGACGACTGCGGGGCCATGAATCTCCCCGTCGCCGACGTCGGTGGGGAGATCCTCGTCGTCAGCCAGTTCACCCTCTACGGCAACACCGACCGTGGGCGTCGGCCCAGCTTCGTGGCGGCCGCCCGTCCCGAGGACGCCGAACCGCTGATCGACGCCCTCTGCCGCCAACTCAGCTTCCTGGGCGCCCACGTCGCTACCGGCGAGTTCCGCACGCACATGCAGGTCGAGCTGATCAACGACGGTCCGGTCACGCTCATGCTCGAGGCCTGATACCCATCGGCAACCCAGCCGCTGGATGACGGATCGCAACGCCAGCCAATGCCGCACCAGCACAGCGACAAGAGGCGATATATCCCGTAGCGGCGTGAACGCGAAGAGTGCAGCTTCCGACTGGTGCACCTGGACATCGAACGCCGGTCGCCCCGCTCCGTCACACTGTTTCAGGCCGATATGCACGGCCTGCGCATCCACGACGAGACCACCCTGCTGGAGTTGCGTTGGTCAGCGGTGAGGGCGGTGATCGTGGAGCGGCGCGTCTTTCGCCAGCGCCGGGTCCGTCTCCTGCTGGAAGACGGGTCTGTCGTCACGCCGGCGGCTCTGCAAGGTCTCGCTGCCCCGCTGGCCGGCGAGGTGCAGGATCTCTGGCGGCTCTACGGCCCGCTCGGCGCATCGGCCATGTGGACGCGGACCGGGTGGGCACCCTCGGTCGCCTCAGCAGCCTGACGCCTCCCGTCCCGTCGCCGCTGGACCAGCCAGCCGACGCATAGCAGCACAGCCGCCAGGATCAACCATGGCGCCGGCCCCCAGCGCACCGCCGGCGACAGCCCCTGGCGCAGGCGAACGGTCTGCTCCAACACGGTTCGCTCACTTACACCGCTCCGCTGGAGAACCTTGCCGTCGGGATCCACGACGGCGCTGAACCCAGTGGGTGCGGCCTGCAGGACCCACCGATCGGTCTCCAACGCCTGTAGCCGGGACGCGGCGATCTGCTGGCTCTGCACGATCGTCAACCAGTACGACGAACCGTTGGTGGGGTTCAGCAGGATCTCGCCCCCGTGCCCGATGGCGTCACGTGCCCGCCGCTCGAAGAACACCTCCCATGAGATGACGACCCCGAGGCGGCCGACGTCGGAATCGACCACCGCCGGCTGGTTGCCGGCGACGGCATCCCGGGGCACCAGGCGACTGGCCACGCCGCCGGACAACGCGTCCACCAGCGGCCGCAGCGGCACGTATTCGCCGAAGGGCACCCGCTGGACCTTTTCATAGCGTCCGGCCGGCGACCCGTCTGGACGCCACACCGCCGAGTAGTTGGCGAACCTCGACGCGCCGATGTTCTCCACGACGCCGGCCACGACCGTCGCTCGGTAGCGACGCGCCAGCGCCGACAAGGCATCCCCCTCGGCGCTTCCGGCCAACGGCACCTGCAGGGTGACGACGTTCTCGGGCCACAGGATCAGGTCGACCGGTCGACGGATGGCGGCCGAGGCGGTGAGGTGGCGGTCGAACACGGCTTGAGCGTCGGAGGACACTGCCCGGGTGTTCTGCGGTCCGCCTCCCTGCACCAGGGCGGCGGCGATCTGTCGACCGTCGTTGCTACGGGGCACCAGGGCGGTGACCAGCACGACCGCGGCCACCGCCCCCAAGGCGACAAACCCTGCACGCCAAGCCCGGGCCAACAGGGCGGAAACGGCCATCGCCGCGGCAACCAGGCACAAGGTCATCAGCACCCCGCCTCCGAGACGGGCAACGGCCCCGAGCGGTGAGGCCACCTGGCTCATTGGCAAGGTCGCCAGCGGCACGCCTCCGAAGGGGACTGACCAGCGCATGTACTCGACCAACGCCAGGGCAGCCGGCAGGGCCAGCCGCCGGCTGCGTCCGGGGGGCGTGATGAAGGCGCCCAGACCGACGACGACCGAGAAGACGATGCCGGCCGCGAAGTAGCCGGGCAGGCTGAAGTCCAGCATCCAGAACGTGGCGGGGAAGAGCCAGCCGGCGCCGACCAGCGTGCCCCGCCCGAGCCGGCTCCCGCCGGAGCGCCCGGCCAGCAATCGATCGACGCCGACCAGCCCGAACAGCGCCAGCGGCCACCAACCCCACGGTGGCATGGAAGCCGCAATGGCCAAGCCGCTCGCCAGACTGCCAACGACCGTGGTCACAAGTCGTGGGAGGCGGACTCGGCGGGCGGCGGTCGGCACGCCGATCGATCCTTGCCGGTCGCCCCAGCTACGGCCAGTCATGGCCCGGCTAGGAGGACGGCTGCTCAGCTTCGATAGCGGATGGTGTCGGCCTGGTTGGACACCACCACCCCGCTCGGGCCGGGCGCTGGTTGACCGGCCGCGTCGAGCATCTGCAGCCTGACAATGATGCGATAGCGCGCCGAGCCGGGCGGATGACAGGCGAAGAGCGTCGCCGTGTAGTCCAGGCCCTGATCGGCGATCTCGACGTTCTGCGGGTCGACGATCTGCGTGGACGTGACCACATAGGTGAACACGCCCCGATCGGTCGTGAACACCGCCCGGTCACCCGGCGCCAGCTTGTCGAGGTCGCGGAAGGGGTGCGAGAAGGTCGTGCGGTGGCCCCCGACCACCGCGTTGCCGAGCTGCCCGGGCAGCGCCGTGCCAGGCCACCAGCTGGGCCCCCGGTTGATGGCGGTGAGCGTCATGCCTGCGTGCAGGTTGTCCTGCAGACCGATGGCCGGGATGGCGATCGAGCCGACGACGCGGTCCGGCGTGGGGGCATACGCGTCGTCGGGTAGGTAGTCGGGCACCGGAAGGGTGAGCTTCGGCCGCGGGTCCTCGGTGGTGGTCGGCGCCGCGGTAGTGGTCGCCTTGGCCGCGGTGGTGGACGTCGTCGCGGGGACCGGGGAGACGTCGCCGGTGTCGGGGCGGCTGATCGCCGATTCGGTCAGCGGAACGACACTGTGCCAGGCCCCGAGGCCCACCACCCCGACGAGCGAGGCGCACACCATGCCGAGCGCCGTCGCCCCGAGCCGCCACGATCGGTGCCATTTCACCCGGGTTACTTGTAGCGGGAAATCTGCGTTGTTGCTCGGCGCACGTCGCGCAAAGTTGCTCGGCGCCTGTCGCGCAAAGTTGCTCGGCGCACGTCGCACAAATAACTCAGCCCAGTCGGGCCAAGACCGAGCGGGCGGCGGAACGTCCCTGGTGAATGCCCATGGGCAAGCCGACGCCCCGGAAGGCCGCCCCGGTGACCGCCAGAGCGGGACCGGCCTGCATCGTGTCGGCCTCGATCTCGGCGACACGCTCGAGGTGTCCGACCGTGTACTGCGCCAACGAGCGAGGCCATCGATTGACGCGCACCTCGGTCGGCTCCGCGTAGATGCCCATCGTGACCGACAGGTCGTGGCGGAGCGCCGCCAGCAGCTCCTGCTCGTTCATGCGCTCGGCCCGCTCGTCGCCCCATCGACCGGCCGACACTCGCAGCCGCACGACGCCGTCGCCGCCGAGATGGCCGAACTTCGACGACGCCCATGAGCACGCAGTCATGAGTTGGCCGGTGCTGCGCGGGACGAGGAAGCCACTGCCGTCGAGCGGTCGGTTCACGGCGTCGGGGTGGTAGGCCAGCGAGACCAGCGTGACCGATGCGTATTCGATGCCGGCGAGGAGCTCGGCGGCCCTCGGTGCCAGCCCGCCGATGAGCCCGGCCGAAACCCAGGCCGGGGCGGTCAGCACCACACCGTCGACAGCGAGGTCTGCTGGGGGATCGCCAGCGGCGCGGCCCAGCGACAACTGGTATCGGCCGTCATCGAGCTGTCGAAGGGCACGGGCCGCGGTGCCGAGATGGATCCGTTGCGGACCGATCGCTGCGACCAGGGCCTCCACCAGGCGACCGAGCCCACCGACCAGCGTGAGGAAGACGGGCGCCTCCGGGTCGACGGTGGCCGCACCGAGCTGGGCCCGGGCGCCGGCGATCAGGCTGGGGCCAGAGCGGGCCGCCGCCGCGATCTGCGGGGCGCCGGCCAGCAGGCTCAGCCGATCGGCCTCTCCCGCGAACACGCCCGACAGCAGCGGGTCGACCAGTGTCTCGAACGCCTCGTCACCCAAGCGCCGGCGCACCAGCTCGCCGACTGCCTCGTCCGTTCCCGGCGGGGGGCCGTCCGCGGGTCGGTTGAGATCCTCGGCGGCGCGGGCGAGGCCTTCGCGAGTCAGCACCTGCGACCGCTCTACGGCGGCGAGGTCGGTGGGGACGCCGAGCAGCAGGCGCTCGGGGAACGGTCGCAGCTCGCCGCGGGCCCACAGGTACGCCTTGCGGGCCGCGGGCGCCAC
>JAXDQG010000106.1:0-3204 GCA_034667945.1 Acidimicrobiia bacterium
GGCCGAGGGGCCGACAACCAGGGCCCGGGCGTCGACGGCTGCCAACTCGCGCTGGAGCTCGCGGGGTGGACTGAGCGGGTTGAGGGGAACCGCCACGAGCCCGGCCGACAGCGAGGCCAGGTAGGACACCACGAAGTACCAGTTGTTGGCGCACAACAGCGCGATGCGGTCGCCGGGCTGGAGGCCGAGGCCGATGAGACCGCCCCGGAACCGACCGACCTGTTCGCGTAAGGCGCCGTAGGTGGTTTCCTTGCCTCGGCTGATGAGCGCCACCCGCTCAGCCGGGTGCTTGTCGATGATCGAGGCAAGGTTCACGCGTGGTCCCCTCGTGGCAGAAGGCGGCAGCAGTTCACCACAGCTGCATGCAGGCCATCGAGCCGCCGGCGCGTTCCTTACGTTGTCGGCTGGCGCCGAGCGGATGCCCCGTTCCTGGCTCAACAGAACCCGAGTTGCCCGCAGGTTCTCTCGGCGCAGCCCGTCAGCAGGCTGCCGGGAGCGCACCGACAAACTCAGGCCAGAAGCAGACTCAGACCAGGAACACGAACTGCACCAGCGCAGCGATCATGATCGCCGCCAGCAGCAGGGCGAGAACGATGGTCGTACCAGGACGCATGCAGGGCCTCGGATCGGCGCGAAGGAACGGAGTGGGTCAGGCCGGCGGGCGGCGGGGGCGGAGGTCGACAGGACTCACCACGCCGGCCGGCTGATCGTCGGGCAAGGCGGCCAATGCAACCGGTTCACCGGGTGCCAGGCCCAATTCGTCGGCCGCTGAGGTGCGATCGGCGGCCACCGACACAAGCCCGTAGCTGTCGACCACCAGGCCCAGCTCACCGGTTCGCAGATCGGCATACGTGTGGACCCGCTTCGCTGAGCGGGTGATCGCACCCACGGTGAGGGCCACCACCTCGCCGTAGTCCTCGAGCTCGGCCGGATCGACGTTGAGCTGGGCGTTGCCATACCGATCGACCCACAGCACCTCGGCCTGCAGCGCGCCATCCTCCACCCGGGTGATCGGGATGATGCCCGGCCGCAACGACGCCGGGTCCACCAGGGGTCCGAACGCCTCCAGCGGCACTCCGAGGCACAGGTGGGCGGCGGCCATGGCGAACACGTCCCGGCCGGCGAACGTGGGGCCGGGTGCCAGCAGCTGGTAGTCCGGATTGGTCAACTCGACCGCCCTCGTGGCCCCACCGACCATGGCCGCGGCCGGCGCCAACAGGCCGTTGTCCGGTCCGACCAGCACCGACTGGCCGTCTCCCAATTCGACGGCAACGGCCCTGCGGTCGGTACCGACGCCCGGATCGACCACCGCCAACACCACCCCGGGACACAGGTACTGCGCGGCCCGCGCCAGGGTGAGGCCCCCACCTCGAACGTCGTGGGGCGCGACCTCGTGCGTGAGGTCGACGACGGCGACGTCCGGTGCAACCGACCGGATGACCGACTTCACCACGCCGACGAACTCGTCGGTCGTGCCGTAATCGGAAAGGAAGGTGATCGTGTCGTAGCGCAGGGCGCTCATCTCGCCTGGAGATTCACCCCGCCTGCGTGAAGCGGCGAGCGAGGAACTGGTCGACATCGACCGGTCTGAGCCGGTAGGAGCGGCCGATGCGCACGGCTGGTAGCTCGCCCGATTTGATCAGGCGGTAGACGGTCATGGTTGATACCCGCAACTGCTCGGCGACCTCGGCAACTGTGAGGAACCCGAGACGCGCCTCGCTGATCGGCATGACGAACCCCTTGACTCCGCTTGGGGCAACTGTACCCGGCAGCTCGTTGCGGCTCCCAGATCTGGTTGGCGCCTGATGCCTGCACCGAGCGCGCGGGACCGCCCGCCGAGCGCCGTTCGGCCTCACCCGACGACGGGCCGCCGTGGGACAATCCCGGCGTGCGGTACCCATTTGCCGGCGCGCGGTACCCATTTGCCGGAGTGCGGTACCCATTTGCCGGAGTGCGGTACCCATTTGAAGGACGGCATACTGCTTCGCGATCGCACCGACGCAACCAGAGCGGCAGGTCTATGGCGGGCCCCGGCAATGAACGACATCGCATCCTCATCACGCTGCCCGATCTCTTCCTGGGTGGCGGCCAACGCATTGTCCTGAACTACCTCGCACACCGCGATCGTGAGACCTTCGACGTACGCATCCTCACCCTGCGGCCGCAACCCGACGACCTGCGTGACGAGTTCGAGGCCGCGGGCGCTCCGATCACTTGCCTCGACCTGGACCACGGCAGCGCACTCGGCGGGCTTCGCGAGCTGACCGCGCTCCTGCGGCGGGACCGCATCGACCTCGTGCATCCCCACGGGCCGGACGACCGCAAACTGGTCCTGGTACCGGCCCTGACCGCCCGGGTCCCGGTGGTGTTCCACCTCCATTCGGAGTGGAACCACCGAGGCGTGCATCAGCCAGAGCTGGCCGGACCGGTCCGCTCCGCCTTCGCCGAGCTGAAGGGCCGGGCACGTGACCGGGTCGAGAACCTCGTTGTGCGCGAGTACCTGGCCGACTCGCAGCCGGTGGCAGACGCCATGGCACCGCACGTGTGCCGGCCGGTCCATGCCATGCGCCAGTCCATGCCCTTCGAGCAGCTCCGACAGGCGGCGGCCAATCACGATGACCGCGCCTTCCGGGACGAGTTCGGCATCGGTCCCGGCCCCATCGCCATCAGCGTCTCACGGCTGGCCGAGGGCAAAGGGCAGGACCGGCTGATACGGGCCATGGCCCGGGTGGTTCACGACGTTCCCGACGCCAAGCTGCTACTCGTGGGGGACGGGGATCTCCGTCCGCTGTGCGAGCAGCTGGTCGAAAAGCTGGATCTGTGGCGGAACGTCCACTTCCTCGGCACACGTCGGGACGTCCCCCGCTTGCTGGCCGGCGCCCACGTCTTCGCCTTCGCGTCGGCCACGGAGTCGTTCGGGCTGGTCGTCGCCGAGGCGATGGCGGCTCGCTTGCCGGTCGTGGCCTTGCGCCTGCCCTCAGTGGACAGCTTCACGTCGGACGGCCAGACCGGCTTCTTCCCCGCCCAGGACGACGACGAGGGCCTGGCCGCCGCGCTGGGCCGGCTGCTCTCCAATCCGGAGCTTTGTCGGTCCATGGGTGACGCCGGCCACCACGTGGTCGCCCGCCACTTCCCACCGACCGCGACCGCAGAGACGTTCGAGGCCGCCTACCGGCGGGTGCTCGGGCTGCCGCAGCTTGCGGG
>JAXDQG010000107.1:0-14784 GCA_034667945.1 Acidimicrobiia bacterium
CCGCCAGAGCGATCAGCAGCGGCGGGTTGCCTACGTGGTCCTGAGCTCAGACCGCGGGCTCGCCGGTGCGTACAGCACCTCGGTGATCCGCGCCGCCGAGCGCGAGATCATGGCCGGTGAGCTCGAGGGTAAGGAATACGAGCTGATCCTCATCGGCCGTAAGGCCGAGGGTTACTTCCGGTTCCGGCACTATGAGGTCGCAAGGTCCTACACGGGTTTCACCGACAAGCCCTCCTACGAGGACGCCCGTACCATCGCCGAGCACGTCACCGAGCGCTTCGAGTCGGGCGCGGTCGACAAGGTGATGTTGGTGTACACCGAGTTCGTATCTCTGGGCGTGCAGCGCCCGGTGGTCCGTAACTTCCTCCCGCTGCAGCCAGCCGAGCACATCGGCGCAGCCGGCCATGCCGAACACCTCGCGGCCTTCGAGTTCGAGCCGTCGCCCGAGGCCGTGCTCAGCGACATGCTGCCCCGTTACGTCGAGGCACGCCTGTTCTCTGCCTTGCTCGAGGCGGCCGCGTCGGAGCACGCCAGCCGTCAGCGGGCCATGAAGGCCGCTACCGACAACGCCGAAGACATGATCATCCGGCTGTCTCGGCAGTTGAACCGGGCCCGTCAGGATGCCATCACCACCGAGATCATGGAGATCATCGGCGGCGCCGAGGGTCTCAATGAGGACGAAGCCGAGGGCCCCGAACGTGAAGCGGCAAAAGACGGTCGCGTGCCTGCACGCGACCAACCTCAATCGTCTCTGACTGAAGCCCGTTGACCAGCAGGAGCGCTGCACCGTGACCATGACCGAGGAACCGAAGCTCAAGGATGGTCGGATCGTCGCCATCGCTGGACCGGTGGTCGACGTCGAGTTCCCAGCAGATGCCATCCCGCCCATCAACACGGCCCTGTCCTTCACGCTCCAGTCCGACGGGCAGGATGTCGAGGTGCGGGCCGAGGTAGCCCAGCAGATCGGCGATTCACGGGTCCGGGCCATCGCCCTCAAGCCCACCGACGGCCTTCGTCGTGGCACCCCGGTGCGCAACCTCGGTGCAGGCATCACGATGCCGGTGGGCAACGGCACCCTGGGGCACGTGTTCAACGTGCTCGGCCAGCCGCTGGACATCACCAGTGAGCAGCTGACCGACATCGCGGATCACTGGGAGATCCACCGCCCGGCTCCCGCGTTCGACACCCTCGAGCCGAAGAGGCTCATGTTCGAGACGGGCATCAAGGTCATCGACCTGCTCACCCCCTACCTCCAGGGCGGCAAGATCGGCCTGTTCGGTGGTGCCGGTGTGGGCAAGACCGTGTTGATCACCGAGATGATCCGCCGAGTCGCCCAGAACCACGGTGGTGTGTCGGTGTTCGCCGGTGTGGGTGAGCGCACCCGTGAGGGCACCGATCTCTTCATCGAGATGGGCGAGTCCGGCGTGCTCCAGAAGGCGTCGCTCATCTTCGGTCAGATGGACGAGCCCCCCGGCGTGCGCCTGCGCATCGCCCTGTCGGCCCTCACGGTTGCGGAGTACTTCCGTGACGAGATGGGCATCGACGTGCTGCTGTTCATCGACAACATCTTCCGCTTCGTCCAGGCAGGCTCCGAGGTGTCCACCCTCCTGGGCCGGATGCCGTCCGCCGTGGGTTATCAGCCCACCCTGGCCGACGAGATGGGTGAGCTGCAGGAGCGCATCACGACCACCAAGGGTCGTTCCATCACCTCGCTGCAGGCCGTGTACGTCCCCGCCGACGACTACACCGACCCTGCGCCGTTCACCTCGTTCACCCACTTCGACGGCACCACCGAGTTGAGCCGCGACATCGCCTCGCTGGGTATCTATCCCGCGGTTGACCCGCTGGCCTCGACCTCCAGCATCCTTGCGCCCGAGGTGGTCGGCGAGCGGCACTATCGGGTGGCTCGTCGCGTCCAGGAGGTCCTGCAGCGGTACAAGGAATTGCAGGACATCATCGCCATTCTCGGCCTCGACGAGTTGTCCGAAGAAGACCGGGTCACCGTTTCCCGGGCCCGCAAGGTGCAGCGCTTCCTCTCGCAGCCGATGTACGTGGCCGAGGTGTTCACCGGTCTGCCCGGCGTCACCACCCCGGTCGATGAGACGGTCGACTCCTTCGAGGAGCTGGTCGAGGGTGGTCTCGACGACCTGCCCGAGCAGGCCTTCCTGAACGTGGGCGGCGCGGACGACGCTCGCCGGAAGGCCGAGCAGCTCCGTCGCGGCGCCGGATCCTGATGCCGATGCAGGTCGAGCTGGTCTCACCCGAGGGGATCCTTTACGAGGGCGAAGCCCAGATGGTGGTCGCCCGCACGGTTGGCGGTGGCGACATCGCCTTCATGGCCGGTCACGTCCCGTTCATCGCTTCGCTTGCCGTTCACCCGGTGAAGATCCTGCACGAGGGTGGGGGAGCGACGCTCATCGCTGTGCACCGGGGATTTGTCGAGGTCTCCAACGACCGGGTCTCCATCCTGTCGGACACCGCCGAGTTGGCCCGGGACATCGACGTGCCTCGGGCCGAGGCAGCCAAGAGTCAAGCGGAAGAGCGCCTTCGGGCCGCTCCTGACGATGCGGTTGCGGCGGCCGCGCTCGAGCGGGCACTCGTCCGGTTGGCGACAGCTCGTGGCTCGCTGACGGTCGCTTCGCACTGATCGCCCTCGTGGGACGACATATTCCCGCGGTCGCCGCCTTAGGGGCGGCGACCGCTGCGCGTTCAGGCAGCACTTGGCCACCCAACCGGGCGCTTGGCGGATTGGGGCCGGCGTCCGCCAGAGAAGTTTCCGGCCCTCGGGTACGCTTCTGGGCGAGGTGCGGCCCTGATGCGCCCGACCGGCGGCGGACATCCGGGCACCTCTACCCGGGCAACAATCCAATACCCGGGCAACAATCCAACGGCGGCCGCGATCCCGGTCGCGACGCAGGAGTGCGCATGAGAGTCTTGGTCACCGGCCACGACGGATACATCGGGCAGGTCCTGGTGCCTCTGTTCCGGGCGGCGGGCCACACCGTGGTGGGTCTCGACACGCTCCTGTTCGAGGGGTGCGTCTTCGGCGGTGAAAGCTCGACGCCGGACGCCACTATCCGCAAGGACGTGCGCCACGTGTCGCCCGACGATCTGGCCGGCTTCGAGGCGGTCATCCACTTGGCAGCCATCTCGAACGACCCGCTGGGTGATCTCAACCCCGACTGCACGTTCGACATCAACTGGAGGGCGACCGCTGCACTGGGCGCCGCGGCCAAGGCCGCCGGCGTGAGCCGCTTTCTCTACTCCTCGTCGTGCTCGCTGTATGGCGCCCACGGCGACGACTTCCTCACCGAGTCGGCTGGGTTCCACCCGGTCACCCCGTACGGCGAGTCGAAGGTGCTGTCCGAGCGTGACCTCTCCGCACTGGCCGACGACGACTTCTCGCCCACCTACCTGCGCAACGCCACCGCCTACGGCGTGTCGCCGCGCCTGCGGGGCGATCTGGTGGTCAACAATCTGACGGGTTTCGCCTTCACGACCGGCAAGGTGTTTCTCAAGTCGGACGGCACATCCTGGCGGCCACTGGTGCACATCGAGGACATCTCGCGCGCCTTCCTGGCACTGATGGAAGCCCCTCGCGAGGTTGTGCACAACCAGGCCTTCAACGTCGGCTCCACCCAGGAGAACTACCGCATCCGCCAGGTGGCCGAACTGGTCGGCCAAGTCGTCCCCGACTCGGTGGTCACAGTGTCCGACGAGGCCTTCAACGACCTCCGCAACTACCGGGTCAACTGCGACAAGCTGGCCGAGGCGGTGGGCTTCCAGATCAAGTGGACCGTGCTCGACGGCATCCGGGAGCTCTACGAGGCGTACCGCACCCACGGGTTGACGCTGGAGGACCTCGAGGGCACCCGATTCATGCGGATCAACCGAGTCAAAGAGCTGCTCGGATCGGGACAGCTCGACGCCGACCTTCGCTGGACCACGGTCGCCTGAGATGCAGTGCCGAGTCTGCGGCGAAGACGGGGTTCTGCCCTTTCTCGACCTGGGCAAGACGCCTCTGTCAGACGCGTTGGTCAAGCCCGAGAAGCTCGACGGGCATGAGCCGCGTTATGCCCTCGAAGTGGCCTTCTGTCCGTCGTGCCACATCGTGCACATCCTCGAGGACGTGGCCCAGGAGGTGCTGTTCCCCGAGGACTACCCGTACTTTTCGTCGTACTCCGACCACCTGCTGGCCCATGCCCGCTCGCACGCCTTCGGCTTGATCGAATCCCGCAACCTCGGGGCGGGCTCACTGGTGGTCGAGTTGGCCTCGAACGACGGCTATCTGCTGCAGAACTTCGTGGAGGCCGGCGTTCCCGTCCTCGGCATCGACCCCGCGCCCAACCAGGTTCGCATCGCCAATGAGAAGGGCGTGCCGTCGCTGTGCGAGTTCTTCGGCCATGAGCTGGCCGCTCGCCTCGCATCCGAAGGCCGTCTCGCCGATGTGATCATCGCCAACAACGTCTGCGCTCATGTGCCCGACCTGAACGGGTTCGTCGCCGGCATGAAGCAATTGCTCCGTCCGGGCGGGCTGATCACGGTGGAAAATCCCTACGTCCGGGACCTCATCGACCACCGTGAGTTCGACACCATCTACCACGAGCACCTCTATTACCACTCGTGCACCGCTTGGTTGACGCTGGCTGAGCGGCACGGTCTTCACCTCAATCACGTCGAGTACTTCCCCCAGCTGCACGGTGGAACGTTGCGCTGGCATCTATCTCATGACGCCGGTCAATCGCCCGAGCTCGAGCACTATCTGCGAGAAGAGGCGAACATCGGCCTGAACCGTTTCGATTACTACGCCGGGTTTGCCCGCCGGGTGGAGGCGCTGCGCGATCAGTTGCTCACGCTGCTGCAAGACCTGCGGGCTGAGGGCAAGGTCATAGCCGCCTATGGTGCCGCAGCCAAGGGCTCCACCATGCTGAACTACGTTGGGCTCGGAACAGACCTCGTCGAGTTCGTCGTCGATCGCAATCCCTACAAACAGGGCCTGCACATGCCGGGCACGCACCAGCCCATCCTGCCGGTAGAGGCGCTGGTCGAGCGACGCCCGGATTACACGCTCATCCTTGCGTGGAACTTCAAGGACGAGATCATGCGGCAACAGGCGGTATATGCCGAGGCAGGAGGTCGCTGGATCGTTCCCCTTCCGTCCCCCGAGGTGATTGCCTGATGCGTCGCACCGTCTGCTTCCCCTGTCCCGCCTGCGGTCACCCCGAACTCGATGTCTTCTTCGAAGAACAGGGCATTCCGACCAATTCGTGCCTCTTGCTCGACACCCTGGACGAGGCCCGCACGTTTCCGACCGGCGATATGGCGCTCGGCTTCTGCGACGAGTGCGGCTTCTTGGCCAATACCGCCTTCCAGGAGGCGGAGTACTCGTCACGTTACGAGGAGACGCAGGGCTTCTCCGCGCTCTTCGTCGAGTGGGGGCGCAATCTGGCCCGACGTTGGGTGGAGAAGTACGACCTGCAGGGTCGTTCCGTCCTCGAGATCGGCTGCGGCAAAGGCGAGTTTCTCACCTGGATGGTGGAAGCCGGTGCCGGAAAAGGTGCGGGTATCGACCCGGGCGTTCATCCCGAGCGGATCGAAACGGACGTGGCCGATCGGTTGACCTGGATCGCCGATTTCTATTCCGAGAAATACGAGCATCTGGCCGCTGACGCCGTTGTCTGTCGCCACACGCTCGAGCACATCGCTCCGGTTCGTGAGTTCATGTCCATGGTGCGGAGGGCCATTGGCGATCGTCTCGACACGATCGTGCTGTTCGAGCTTCCCGATGTGAAGCGGGTGCTGGAAGAGGTGGCCTTCTGGGACGTCTATCACGAGCATTGCTCGTACTTCTCCCTCGGGTCGCTCGCTCGGCTGTTCCGGCGAACCGGTTTCGAGGTGCTCCACCTCGAGCTCGATTACGACGACCAATATCTTCTGATCGAGGCGCGACCGTCGGCGGTGGTGCCCGCGGTTGGAGGGCCGCTCCCGGTTGAAAACGACCTCGAGCTGCTGCGGCGTGGGGTCGAGAAGTACCACACCGAGGTGGGTGCGCTACGCGAATCGTGGCGAGGTCGGTTGGCGGGGTTGCGTCAACGCGGAGGCAAAGCGGTCATCTGGGGCGCCGGCTCCAAGGGCGTGTCTTTTCTGACCAACCTCGGGCTGCGTGACGAGATCGAATACGCCGTCGATATCAACCCGTTCAAGACCGGTAAATTCATGGCGGGAACCGGCCACGAGATTGTCGCGCCGGAGTTCTTGCGCCAGTATCGGCCCGACCTGGTGGTTGCCATGAATCCGATCTATCTGGCGGAGATCCGGGCCAAGCTGGACGAGTTGGGGCTCACGCCGGAGCTCATCGGCGCCTGACTTCATCGACGCCTGACTTGAGCGGAGAGGGCCGAGCGACGGGAACCCGTTTTGATGGGGCACGGAGGCGTCGGGAGGCCCTATCCGCCCGTGTCCCAACCGCCATTCCCTGACCGCCGGGTACTCCGCCGATAGGCTCCGGCCGTGTTCGATCGGTTACGGGAAGCGCTGGGCCGCCTCAGCAAGCCGGAGGCCTCGACGGCGGAGCTCGATGCTGCGTTGGCGCTTGTCGTCCTCGCCATGTTCGCCGATCGGCGCGTGGTCGACGCTGAGACTTCAGAAGTGCAGCGCTGGATGGAGAGCCGGGAGCTGGGCGGCCACGGTGCACCGCTGGCCGATCGCATCCCCGCCATCATGGCCAAGGTCCGCCGCGGCCTCGAGCAGGACGTGTCCGGCCAGACCGTGATCGACGATGTCGACCGCCTGGTGCGGGATCCGACGTTGCGGGCCGAGCTGCCTGCGCTCTGCCGGTCGATCATCGAGTCCGACCGGACGGTGGGGCCCGACGAGGCCGACCTCCTGGCGCGTATCGAGCAGCGCTTCGCCTGAGAAGCTTGTTTCGTCACAAGCTTGTTTTCTCACGGGCTTGTTTCCTCACAAGCTTGTTTCCTCAGAGGCCTGTTCAATCACAGGCGTCTTTGACGTAACGCAGGTTGTAGACGGTCCGCTGCTCGCTCATGGCCCGTTGCTCGTAGAAGCTGAGTGCTCGCTCACCCCGCCCGCCGAGGCCTCCTCGCAACGATGGTTGGTCGCCCAGCACGTTGCGCATCTGCACGGCGTAGTCATCCCGATCGGTGGCCAGCTCGAGCACTCCGCCGGGTGCCAGCCGCGCCACGGCCAGCTCGGCGAAGGATGCCTGGACCAGGCGTCGGTGACGATGCCGGGCCTTGGGCCAGGGATCGGGGAACAGGACCCGGAGCAGCTGCAGCGACGCCGCGCGGATCTCGTGGCGGAGGTATTCCAAACCATCCCCGCGCTCGATACGGAGGTTATGGAGCTCCGCGGCCGCAGCCGTCCGCAAAAGGGTGGCGATCGAGGCCGTGTGGACGTCGATGGCCAGTACGACCCAGTCCGGCCGCTCACGGGCCAGCCAGAGCGCGGTCTCACCCGTCCCGCAACCGAGGTCCAGCGCGTCCATCCGTTCGCCGGGACCGACGGCGAATCGCGTCGCCAGCTGGTCGATCGCCTGCCGCTTGGCCGCCGACAGCCGACCCTTGCGGGCGTGGAACGTCCGCACCGGGAAGGTCTGCGCCTGGGGCGGATGGTTGTCGTCAATGGCCACGAATCGCTCAGCGTAGATACGTTGGCGCGATGGCCCAGTGGCGACTGGCAGTGGTCGTGCTGGTGCCGCCTTCGGTGGCCGGTGAGATCGATGTGTTGCGTCGAGCGCTGGGTGTGGACGATCTCGATCGGGTGCCGCCCCATCTCACGCTGGTGCCGCCCGTGAACGTGCGCAGCCCGGACCTTCAGGACGCGCTCGCCATCGTCCGGCAGGCCGCCGCCGACGCGGACGCCTTCACCGTCGAACTCGGGCCGATCACCACCTTCGACCCGATCACGCCCACGATTCACCTGGCGGTGAGCGACCCCGAAGGCCGGCTGGACCGGCTGCGGTCGGCCGTGTTCCGGCCGCCGCTGTGGCGCATTGTCGACCACCCCTTCGTCCCGCACGCCACCCTGGCTGAGCAGGCACCCCTTCATCGCATCCGGGCCGCGACCACTGCCCTTGCCGACTACCGCACCCGGCTGGCGGTGGAGCGGCTGTCCGTCCTGCAGGAACACCGGGGCCCGGATCGGCGCTGGCGGCCCATCGCTGACGTCGATCTGGACGGGATACGGATCGTAGGCCGCGGCGGCTTGCCCACCGAGCTGGTCACCGGCACGATGCTCGACCCTCTTGCAGCCGCCGAGCTGGGGCTCGAGCAGGGGGTCGCCAACCGGACTGCGCAGGGCCTGGTGGTGGTTGCTCGACGAGAGGGCCGGGCGATCGGGGCCGTGTGGGCCGACGACACCTCCGGTTGCCAGGCGGAAGACGACAGCGTTGCCGGGCTGTTGCTGGCCGAGTGGCTGTTCCGCCGCGAACAGCGCCGCGCCCGTGCCGGTTAATCGGTGACGGCCAACACGTCGGCCCGCAGACCCAGGTGGCTCACCGTGTCGGCGATCTCGTCGACATACAGCGGGTTCATCACCAGCACCGTGTCCACCGTCCGTCCGACGAGCTGCTGGGGGGCGACAACGGCATGCCCGGTCCCGGGCACGTGCAGCCCCGACTTGTTGGGATTCACATCGACCACGTAGGCCACCTCGCGCCCGGCAGGCACCAGGTTGAGGAACGACACGCCCTTCGAGCCGGCGCCCCACACGGCCACCGAGCGGGAGCCGACCTGCTCGTCGAGCCGCTCGCTCCAGGTCTCGACCAGCTGGCTGAGGTGTCGGCCGAAGACGTTCACCAGGTTGCTCAGCTTGGCCAGCTCCACGGGATCAGGCACGGCATCGGGCGCCGCTTCGCCCGGCCGGCCCTCGAGGTACAGGTATTGATCGCCGAAGGCCCGAGCGACCTTGGTGACCTCGAAACCCGCCCGCCGGAACAAGGTCTGCAAGGTGGGGGCGGCGAAATACGAGAAGTGCTCGTAGATGAGGTCCCACACCGCCAGCTGCTCGACCATGTAGGTGGCATCCGGCACCTCGAAATAGACGTTCGTCTGATGGCCTTCGGGGATGGATCGCCGGACACCTTCCACCAGCGCCGCCGGGTCGGGCAGGTGCTCGAGCACGTGCTGGCACACAACCAGATCGCCGTCCACTCGGCGGTCATAGGGATAGTGGGCGCGAATGATGCGCATCCGTGGCGACGTGACCACCTTGGAGCGGTCCGGGTCGTAGGCGGCGTCGTACCCCAGCCCCTCGTTGTCGCCGAGCTCGCACAGCAGGGCCAGGAAGTTGCCCTCGCCCGGTCCGATCTCGACGATGCGGCGCCCGCGTAGGTCGTAGCGGTCGACCAAGCGGCGTGCCAGCCCGTCGATGAACGCCTGGAACCGCGGGGAGTGGTGAAGCGAGTTCTCGTAGGCCGGGTCGTAGGCCGCCAGCTGGGGGTCGAAGGCCCGGTTCCACAGGTAACCCGATACCGGCGAGTAGCACAGCTCGATGTCGCCGGTCGGGGCGGACAGTGCGGCTGCGGCCGTGGGCCACAGGGCATTGCAGAGGACAGGCACCTTGGACAACGTGGCCACCGGGTCGGGTAGGGCGCCCTCGGTGAGCCAGGCTCGACTCACCGGTCGGACCACACCTTCCAAGGTGCGCCAGTGGACCAGAGGTCTTCGAGCCTCTTGCGGTCCCGCACGGTGTCCATGCACTGCCAGAAGTCGAAGTGCCGGAAGGCCATCAGCTGGCCGTCCTTGGCCAGGTTCGACAACGGCTCGCGCTCGAACATCGTGTCGTCGCCCTCGATGTAGTCGAACACGCGGGGTTCGAGGACGAAGAACGCCCCGTTGATCCAACCCTCGCCGATCTGCGGCTTCTCGTCGAACTCGATGATCTGGTCGCCGTCGAAGGCGAGGTGGCCGAATCGGGCTGGTGGCCGCACGGCGGTCAACGTGGCGACCTTGCCGTGGGAGCGGTGGAACTCGAGCAGCTTGTGCAGGTCGACGGTGGAGACCCCGTCACCCCATGTGATCATGAACGTGCCCTCGTCACCCACGAAAGGGGCCAGCCGCTTGATGCGCCCACCGGTGGCCGTGGGCAGACCGGTGTCGACCAGATGCACCCGCCAGTTGGGCAGCTTGGCCTGACCGTGGCTTTCGACGCTGCCCGACCCGAAATCGACAGTGATGTCATCGGCGTACATGGCCTGCTCGGCGAACCACCGCTTGACGTAGTCGGCCCGGTAGCCGAGGGCGATCGAGAAGTCCTTGAAGCCGAAGTGATGGTAGTAGCGCATGATGTGCCACAGGATGGGCATGCCGCCGATCTCCACCATGGGCTTCGGCTTGAGCTCGGTCTCTTCCGCCAGGCGAGTGCCCAAACCGCCAGCCAGGATGCCGACCTTCATACGTCCTCCGCTCCGGTCGCCAGGTCTTCTCCGTACAGCCTTGTTTTTCCAGACAGCTTGGCTTTTCCGTACAGCTTCGTTTTCCGTACAGCTTCGTTTTTCCGTGCAGCTTCTCAGCCGAAGTCAACCGCCGCGAACGTGGCCAGCTTGTCGAGCCGGTGCCGGGCCTCGTCGAGGCGAACGGTACCGGAGCGCGACCGCATGACCAACGACTGCGTGGTGCAACCCCCGCCGAAGAAGTGGACACCCTTCAACAGTTCGCCGTCGGTGATGCCCGTGGCCGCGAAGAAGCCGTTGTCGCCGGCCACCAGGTCATCGATGCCGAGGACTCGGTCGAGCTGATAGCCGGAGGCGATGGCTGCTTGGCGCTCGCCCTCGTTGCGCGGCCAGAGCCTGCCCTGCATGTCGCCGCCCATGCACTTGAGGGCGGCGGCCGCGATGACGCCCTCCGGGGTGCCGCCGATGCCGAACAGGATGTTCGCCCCCGACTCGGCCCAGGCGGTGGAGATTGCGCCGGCCACGTCCCCATCCGGGATGAGCCGGATGCGCGCCCCGGCCGAGCGTACGTCCGCGATGAGCTCTTCGTGCCGATCACGGTCGAGGATGACGGCGGTCAGGTCGCGCACGCTCTCCCGCCGGGCCTTGGCCAGCTCTTTCAGGTTCTCCTGGGGTGTGAGCTCGATGGAGACCACGCCCTTGCCCTCGGGCCCGCACGCGATCTTCTCCATGTAGACGCAAGGTCCCGGGTTGAACATCGTGCCCTTCTCGGACACGGCGATGACCGCCAAGGCGTTGCCCCGGCCGAGAGCGGTGAGGGTTGTGCCGTCGATCGGGTCGACGGCCACATCGGTGAGCGGTGGCTCACCGTTGCCCACCCGCTCGCCGTTGTACAGCATCGGGGCTTCGTCCTTCTCGCCCTCGCCGATCACCACCACGCCGTCCATGGGTACGCCCTGCAGGACGATCCGCATGGCCTCGACGGCGGCTCCGTCCGCACCTTCCTTGTCCCCGCGGCCCATCCAGCGCGATCCGGCCATGGCGGCCGCTTCGGTCACGCGTACCAGCTCGAGGGCGAGGTTGCGATCCGGGGTCTGTTGCCTCGAAGTCATGGGCCGGAACGATAACCCGCTAACCGCGTTGTGCCCTGACGCTGACAACGTGTCACTCCGGCTCCTCCGACGTAGCGGGGGCCGGGTACGCCGAGCCGTGCTATCGGCTGTTGGCAGGCGAGAATCGGGGAGGAGGCGGTAGACAAGATGATCGTCGTGCGAGCATCGGAGGACCCCCATGAGTGACGCCAACGCCGGTCGGGACGACGGCGGCGAGCTCGTCTACTGGTGGTCACCCCGCGGCAACGACCGGGTGTTCGACCTGGCGAGTTGGCCGTTGGAGGCTCGAGAGATCGTCCGCTCGATGTTGGCGGAATCCGAGGTGCCGCATAATTGGGAGGGCGAGACGCTGGTGGTGGACGCCGCCGATCGCGAGGACGTCCAGGCGGTGCTCGACGACGTCGTGGCCGCCTCGCGACCCCGGCTCGAGACCGATGAGGACCGGGTCGCGTACGAGCTCGCCGATTGGCCGGACTACGAGGTCGAGACCCTCGTCGGCGCCCTCGAACGGGATGGGATCCTCCACGAGTGGACCGACAACGGCGAGTTGCTCGTCTACGAGGCAGACGAGGCCCGGGTCGACGCCATCTTCGAGGAGTACGGCCTGCTGGGTCCCCAGGAGAACAAGGTGCGACTCGATGGCGAGGCGCTCAACTCCCTGCTGACCGCGGCCTATGAGGCAGTGGACCGCCTGTCGAAGCGGGCGACCGACCCCGACGCCGTGGTCGAGGCGGCGGCGGCGGCCGAGGACATCGCCGAGGTGGCGGTGCCGCTCGGCTTCGACGAGGGAGCCTGGAACCGCCTGGTCACCCAGCTCGGCGAGCTGCGAGAGGTGCTGGTGGAGTCTGAAGACGAGGTCGAAGACGAAGAGGTGAGTGCCCGCGCCCGCGACATTCGGGACCGCCTGCGCACATGGCTCTGACGCTTCTGGCCGATCTCGAGCTGTACCACTCGCGACCGATCGCCCCCACCCGGCGGCTGGCGCTCGGTGCACGCACGCTGCCGGTCGACCCGCTGCCCGGGCCCGGTGGCGTGCTGTTGGGCGGGATCGCTGCCCGATTCGGGCCGGTCCTCGGCACCGACATCGAGGACGAGGAGCTCGAGCTGCTCATGTCGCAGGTGGAATCCGGTCGCCGGATCGTCCAGCCGCGCCTGCGTCATCGGCTGCAGGTCGATCGGGTGGGGCTTCTGCGCAGCGACCTTCGCCTGGTCAGCGATGGTCAGGCACCCTTCTTCGAGTTCTCCACGCAGGGCTCAGCGCTGGTCTGCCTGCTCGGCGCCATCTATGCGGCCGGAGAGCTTTTTCCGACGGCTCGCAGCCAGGCAATTCGCGCCATTCGCAAGGGCTTGCGCTGGAAAGGACCGGTGGGTCCCGGGCTGATCTCCTATCTGAGCGGCCACTCCGAGGATGCCGGCCGATGGCTGTCCGCCTCGCTCGACCCGGTCTCCTGGGCGCTCACCGTGCTGGGCTTCGACGCCGCTGCCGGACCGCCACCTCGTCAAGAGATCAGGGCACGGTTCCGTCAGGGCCTACGCGTGGCTCACCCGGACCACGGTGGCGAGGAAGAGATGGCCGCCGACCGGATCGCGCAGCTGGCCGAGGCCCGCCGCATCCTGCTGGGATGACCGCCATGGGTACCGGTGTGCACCCGGGGCGCTCGCAGCCGGCCGGCGCCTTGCTGTTCCCCGGCGCCGGCTCGTCGCGCGCCCATCACACGCTGACGGCGTTGGCCGAGGCCTTGGCCCCCCTGCCGGTGGGCCGCGCCGACTTCCCGTACCGCAAGGCAGGCCGGCGGGCGCCCGACCGCCCTCCCGTGTTGTTGGCGACGGTGCGGCAGGAGGCCGCGGACCTGGCGGCCGAGCTTGGTGTGGGATCGGAGTGCCTGCTGCTCGGCGGCCGTTCGATGGGCGGCCGGATCGCGTCGATGGCGGTGGCCGAGGGGCTTGTGGCGTGGGGACTGGTGCTCATCTCGTATCCGCTCCACCCGCCCGGTCGTCCGGAGCGGTTGCGCACCGAGCACTTCCCCGCCATTCGGGTGCCCACTCTGTTCGTGTCGGGTACGCGGGACACGTTCGGCACCGTGGAGGAGCTCGAATCGGCGACCCGGGCGATCAGCGGCCCCGTCACCCACGTGTGGATCGAGAACGGCCGCCACGAGCTGGACCGGGTGGATCCTCGCATCGTCGCTGCGGTGCAGCAGTGGCTGGCGGGGCAGACCGGGGCCGGCTGAGCAGCGCAGGAGCCGAGGCTTCCTGTGGGCTGTGATGGAAGCGCTGGCCCTCCACTGGGCCCGCACCGGTGACGACGAGCGGGCCGCCGTGGTACTCGGCCATCTCGAGGATCGCGACATCCGCCACGCCGTCTTGGTCGACCGACGCCAAAAGCGTTCGCCGGCCTACGACAGAGCGTCGACGCCGAAGCCTGGCTGGCGGTCGGCGCCGGGCTCGACCGGCTTGGTATATGCGGGACTGTGCTTGGTCGATCGATAGGACGAGCTATGCGCTGTTCGGGCGGTTGGCGCATGGGTGCCGATTCGGCTCTGCAAGACCTGACCCGGGCTACGGGCAGGCCCTGGAGTTCGGTGTGGTGAGACGTTTGGGTGTGGTGAGACGTTTGGTGCGGTGAGAAGTTCGAGGCTGGGCACGTCGCTTCATGCCCGGTTCACGAAGATCTCCCGGCCGACGGTGCGTGCCGTCATGGCTCATCGAGTCGGGCGAGGTTGGCTTCGGCGGCCCGTCGAGCGGGCTGGTCTGGGGTGACGTCGTGGAGGAGGGTAAGGGACTGTCGCCATGCGGCGGCGGCGTCGTCGCGGCGGCCGAGGTCGTAACGGACAACGCCCAAGTTGTTGAGGGTGATGGCCAAGTCGGGGTGCTCGACGCCCAACACCTTGGTCTTGATGTCCAACGCCTCGGTCCAGCGCCGCTCCGCCTCGGCCAGGTCGCCGCGGGCGTGGGCGACGCCGGGGAGGCCGGCGAGGGTGACCGCCACCGGGGAATGGAGGCGGCCGTTGCGGTTCTGGAAGAACGCGAGTGTACGCTGCAGGAGTTCCTCGGCCTCCTCGAAACGGCCCAGGTCGAGCAGCACTCCGGCGAGGGCGGCGCCGTGAGCCAGCGCGGCGGGGTGCTCGGCGCCTAGCGCTGCCTCGCAAATGTCCAGGGCCTTCCGGGCGGTCTGTCGAGCCATCCCCACCTCTCGGCGCGGCGATCTACGGCCTAGCCCGTATTCAGGCGCGCGCATGCAAAGCGGAGTGGCACCGATGT
>JAXDQG010000108.1:0-3292 GCA_034667945.1 Acidimicrobiia bacterium
CGTCCGTGTGTATCGAATCGCGGTCGACTGTGAGGGCGGTGCCGGCCGCCGGCGCAGCCAACCAGTCGGCGACTCGGCCCTGCTCCCCATTCGGGGGCTCCCAAGCCGGGCGCAGCGGCATGCCGGAGGCACCACGCTCCGCCGGCCGAACCGCCAGCAGCTGATTCACCGAGATCCCACCCCGCCCGAAGTTGTCGGCCGAGCCCGCCAAGTAGAGATGCCAGACCCGCGTTCGGCCCTCACCTACCTCGGCGACCGCCTCCTCCCAATTCGCTTCGAGGTTGTCCACCCAACGCCGCAGCGTCAGGTTGTAGTGCTCGCGCAGGCTTTCGAGATTGCGGGCCTCGAACCCGGCGCGCTGGGCGGCGGTCACCACCTGTCCGGCCTCCATCAGCTCCCCGTCAGGAAAGACATAGCGGTTGAGGAAGCTGCGAGACCGGAGCTCGCCGTTGTCCTCGAAGGTGCTGGAGATGGCGTGGTTGAGGAGGCGCCCACCGGGCCGGAGCAGGCCGTGCAGCACGCTGAGGTACTCCGCCGTGCGCTTCGTGCCCACGTGCTCGAACATCCCGATGGACGAGATGGCGTCGTAAGGCCCGTCGTTGATGTCTCGGTAGTCCTGGCACCGGATGTCGACCAGATCCTGCAGGCCGGCCCGCGCCACCGCAGCCCGAGCCCATTCCACCTGTCGCTGCGACACCGTGACACCGACAACCCGCACGCCGTGAACACGGGCGGCATGGATGGCCATGCTCCCCCACCCGCACCCCACGTCGAGCAACCGCATGCCTTCCTTCAGGTCGAGCTTGCGGCAGACGAGCTCCAGCTTCCGAGCCTGCGCCGTCTCCAACGAGTCCGCTTCCGACTCGAACACCGCGCACGAGTACGTCATGGCCGGGCCGAGAATCAGCTCGTAGAAGCGGTTCGATACGTCGTAGTGATGCGAGACCGCAGCCGCGTCACGCTCACGGCTGTGCATACGGCCGCGGAGTCGAACCTCTTCCGGCGGCAGAGGCAACCGACGCACGGCGTCGGCACCCAGCAGACGGGCCGCCGCCACGAGTTGACGGGGTTTCGGGCGGAGGTGCGTCAATACGTCCTGGGCTGACACGAGGTCGAAAATGCTGCCCTCGAGGTCGAGATCGCCAGCCACATAGGCCCGGGCAAGGCCTAGCTCGCCGGGCGCATGGAGGAAGCGCCGCAGCGCATCGGGCGTTCGAACGATCACCGTGACCTTGGAATCCGGCGATCCGGCTGTCGTGCCGTCATAGGCCTCCACCTTGACGGGCAGTGCTCCCCCGAACACGTCGTCGAGGAACTTTGCCACGTTCATCGGCAACCTCCCCTTGCCTCGCCCTGGCCCGAACTAACACTAGGCATGTTGCAGGGAGTGATCGAGGGACTTGCTGTCTCATTGTCAGCAACCGGGACTCATTGTCAGCAACCGGGCCGGCCCATGGTCCGCAACCGGACGGAAACCGTCCCATCGGGTCCCCGAGGACGCCGCGGTCCTTCAGAGAAGCGTCGAGCCCAATGGTCAACGACTGACCTATCATCGGGCGGTCATGGCACCCCTCCCCGCCCGGTCGCCGTGACGATCCGACGCCGAGGCCAAGCGACCCCTCCCCTGCCGGCCTTGCTGCTGGCGTCCGCAGCCGCCACGTTCTTCCTGCTGCCGTTGGTCGCGCTCGTCGTGCGGGCTCCGTGGTCGGATGCCTGGCAGCAGTTGAGCGCACCGGAAGTGCGCCAGGCGCTGCGACTCTCACTCATCTGCTCGCTGTGGGCCACCGCTTTGGCGCTGGTCTTCGGCGTTCCCCTCGCCTGGGTGCTGGCACGCGTGCCGTTCCCCGGCCGCTCGCTCGTCCGGGCCCTCACCACGCTGTCGATGGTCCTGCCGCCGGTCGTGGGCGGCCTCGCCTTGCTTTTGGCCTTCGGTCGCCGAGGGTTCGTCGGTCAGTGGCTGGACCGGTGGTTGGGCGTGCGCCTCCCCTTCACGACCGCCGGCGCCGCCCTGGCCGAGACCTTCGTAGCGATGCCCTTCTTGGTGCTGACGGTCGAAGGCGCCCTCAAGAGCCTCGACACCCGCTACGAGGATGCCGCCCGCACGCTCGGCGCCGGTCGTTGGGCGGTCTTCACCCGGGTCACGCTGCCCATGATCCGGCCCTCCGTCGTGGCCGGCGCCGTCCTGGCCTGGGCGCGGGCCCTCGGTGAGTTCGGCGCCACCATCACCTTCGCGGGCAACTTCCCGGGCCGCACCCAGACCATGCCGCTGGCCGTCTACCTGGCGCTCGAATCGCGCCCCGAAGCAGCCATCGTCCTCTCGCTGGTCATGCTGGCCGTATCGCTGTTCGTGCTGCTGGCCCTGCGGGACCGGTGGCTGGGCGCCGGCCTGGCCGGCCCGTGACCGCCGCGCCGAGCTCCAGCCCCGATGGCACGACCCGGCTGGAGGCTGAGATCCAGATCCGCCTCGGCCGACTCGACCTCGACGTCACGCTCGACGTTGCCGGCGGTGGCGTGGTGGCGCTGCTCGGGCCGAACGGGGCGGGGAAGACGACCGTGCTTCGCGCGCTGGCCGGGCTGATTCCACTCGACCGCGGCCACATCACGCTTTCGGGACAGGTGCTGGACGATCCCGCCCGGAACGTGTTCGTGCCTCCCGAGCAGCGCCCGGTCGGCGTGGTCTTCCAGGACCACCTCCTGTTCCCGCACCTCTCCGCCCGCGACAACGTGGCGTTCGGCTTGCGGCGACGAGGGGTCCGCCGAGCAGCGGCCCGGCGAGGCGCGGACCAATGGCTCGAGCGATTCGGCGTCGGCGACCAGGCGCCCCAGCGCCCCCGGACGCTGTCGGGTGGCCAGGCGCAGCGGGTGGCGTTGGCCCGGGCGCTCGTGACCGGTCCGCGACTGCTCCTGCTCGACGAGCCCCTGGCCGCCCTCGACGTCGGCACGCGTGCCGAGGTCCGCCGTGACTTGCGACGCCACCTGACCACCTTCGACGGAATACGACTCCTGGTGACCCACGATCCGGTCGACGCCTATGCCCTCAGCGACCACGTGGTGATCCTCGAGCAGGGTCGCATCCAGCAATCGGGAGCCCTCGCCGAGGTGACCGGCCGGCCCCGCACCCGCTACGTCGCCGACCTGGTCGGTCTGAACCTGTTCCGGGGGCAACTCCTCGAAGGCGTGCTCCATCTGGCCGGAGGCGGCCGCCTGGTAACCGCCAGCCGTCTGAGCGGTGAAGGCTTCGCCGCCGTCCCGCCCCAGGCAGTGGCCATACACCGCGTCCATCCAGAGGGCA
>JAXDQG010000109.1:0-5048 GCA_034667945.1 Acidimicrobiia bacterium
AGATTCGCCCCGTGGAGGAGGGCGCCACAGGAGTACACGACGTTGGGGACGTAGCCATCCTGCTCGTCGGCTATGGGTGATAGCAGGGGTCGCGGCAGCCGGGCGATGATCCTCGTGGGTTCGCCCAGGTCGAGGAGGATCGCCCCGATGCAGTACGTGCGCATGGCACCAACGCCGTGGGTGAGCACCAACCATCCCGCCTCCGTCTCGATCGGGGAACCACAGTTCCCCACCTGGATGGTGTCCCAGGTCAGGTTGGGAACCTGGATGGTGGTCGTCTTGTCCCAGCAGTGGAGGCTGTCGGAGTAGGCAACCCCGCTTGTCTCCCGGTCGTGGCGAGAGAGGGCGGCGAAGCGGTCGTGTACTCGTCGGGGGAATAGCGCCAACCCCTTGTTGGCGGCGACCGGCCCCGCGATCGGCGAGGATTCGAAGCTGATGAAGTCGGTCGTGCGCAGTAGCTGCTGGCTGATGGAGCGACCCGTGTACGCCGTGTAGGTCGCGAGGTAGCTCACCGCGCCGTTGTTTTCGACGAAGCGTACGAATCGGGCGTCTTCCATCCCTCCCGACTCGGCGGGGATGGCGGGCCACAGCACGCGCTCGGACAGTTCGGTCTCCGGCCCGAACCATGTCCGGTAATGGCAGGCGGCGATGTCGGTCAGGAGGTGCGCCGTATTTGCTGCATTGTGGCGTGTATCTCGCTGTCCCTCGAGCATGTCAAGGCGGTGCTGAAGCTCCTCGGGTCGGAACTCTTCGCCCAAGGGATCGAGCACCGAGGCGGCGTTCTCTCCATCCGAGCCCAACGCAGCTAGCTTCCCGTGAAACGCCGCCCGATGCAACGCGACCGGCCGCACGACGGTGGCGGCGGTCGGGAATGCCCCGGCTTTATCGAATGTGACCTCGCCGCTGGCCTCGATCGTGCCGGTGCGGAACCCGATCGACGAGAGATGTCCCTCGCCGATGCCTCGCAGGCTCATGACGAACCGCAGCCCGCCCGGGGTCACCCCGCGCTGGTCGGGGTGGGCGACCATCGACGGGTTGCACACCGAAGCGGCCTCGATGGCGTATTCGTGGGTGAAGGTGGCGCCGAGGAGCATGCGGCGCTCTTCGGATAGAACCGCGCGGCTGTCCAGGCGGTGCGCCATCCGCTCGGCGTGTCGGGCGAATGTGTCCAGGAGGTCCCGGTGCCGACCGGCGAATCGGGCCATGAGCTCGGCCACCGCGCGGGACACCTCGGCGTCATCGATCGACAGCACACGGGCGACGACAGCGGACGCCCGTTGCTCGCTGCCCCCGGCGCGCTCGTGTCCGGGGACGAAGAGTTGGCTGATCACACGGCTCGGGTCGGGACGTAGCTGCGTGGCGGAGCGGCTGGCGAGGCCGAACTGGGTCATACCGGGGTCGGAAAGCAGCGCCGGGCGTGTTGGAGGGTGGAGATCAGCGCGAGGGTCGACTCGGCACCCTGATTCAAGTTGGGTCCTTCGACGGTGAGCCCGTCGAACCCGCCGCCCGTGGCCGGGTCCCACATCGCCACGCCGACGTCGTTGTCACCGAGGAACCAGTCAACCGCCGACCGCAGGCCGTCCAGCCACTGCTCGTCGCCGGTCACTTCCGCCGCGCGCGCGCAGGCATCGGCGAGGGCCGCCGCTTCGATCGGTTGCTGGTCGAAGCGGGGCCGCTGATCGTTGGCACCCGCGCCGCCGACCGGCGTCAGCGATAGGTGACCACGGTCGGTTTCATGGTCGAGCAGCCAGCGCAAGAGGGCCAGTCCCTCGTCCAGCACGTCGCGCTGCTCGAGGACTGCACCGGCTGCGATCAGGGCCTCGGGCAGCACGGCGTTGGCGTAGCTGAGTCGCGGTTCGGGCCATGGCCAGGCGGCCGACTGAGCCGGACGGCGGATCGTGTCGACCGCGTCGCCCAGCAGCTCGCGCGCTGGTCGATGATCGGGCAGGGCGCACACGACCTCGGCCGCGCCGAGCGCAGCAAAGGCCATGGCACGCGGCCACGGTGATCGGCGGCGAACGCCGTGATCGAAGTAGGCGAGCGCGTCCTGACGGAGCGAGTCGCGTTGGGATCGGCCTGCGGCTGTTCCAAGTCCCCACACGCTCCGACCCCAGCAATCCTCGACCGTTCGACGACCCGTCCAGCGGCCTCTGATGTTGCGACGGTTGCGACACTCGCCGGTGACGCCCTGAGCGCCGGACAGGAAGCGGATGGCCAAGGTGGTCAGCCGGTCGACCGCCGGCGTGTGGATCGGTTCGCGGCTGGCGACGACCAGCACACGCGCCATGTCGTCGGTGCAATAGCCCAGTTCGACGCGCGGTGATGAGAGCTCGGCGTGTTCGAACGTGCCGCTGCTGTCGCTGAGGCGGAGGAGATGCTCGAAGCTTGGCGCTGGTGCGATCATGCCGGCGCCATTTCCCGGCCCAGGAGGACCCTCCCCGCAAGCGCGTGGTACTGCCCGGCAATGGTGGGCCACCCAAGTGTGGGCGCCAAGCGGGTCGCTTCGGCAGCCATGGCGGCGGCGAGATCGGGATCGGTCAGGACCCGGCGCATTGCGTCGGCGAGAGCGACGGGATCACGCTGCGGAACAACGAGGCCAGCCCCGCTGGACAGCAGCTCGACGGCATGGGGAAAGGCTGTGGCGATGACCGGTCGACCGGCGGCGACGGCGTCGACGAGGACCCCGGAGGTCACCTGGTCCCTCGAGTCGTAGGGGATCACGACCGCCGTGGCCTCCGCCAGCAGCCTCGCCAACGACTCCTGCGACTGATAGCCGGGCGCGAACGTCACCGAACCATCGACGCCAGACGCACGCGCCCGCCGGACCAGCATCCCGCGGTAGCGCTCACCCTGTGTTGCCGCGACTTTCGGATGGGTGTCACCGACGACCAGGTAGCGGGGCCTGGGCGTCAGATCGTCGAGCAACGCCAACGAGTCGATCGCCCACTCGATCCCCTTCCCCGGGCCGAGTAGCCCCCACGTCAGGAGCGTGGGACGAGTCGTGTCGGTAGCACCTGGCTGGCGCGGCGCCGCCATGGCCGGCGCGGCGCCATGAGGAATCACGACGACCTGCGCGCCGTTCAGGTCGAAGTGGTCGGACAGCCGTTGCTGACCTGCTTCGGTCATGACGACGACTGCACTGGCCGCGTCAGCAAGGGCTTCGAGCACGGCCTTCTGACCCGGGCTGGGTGACCGACGCACTGTGTGCGCCACGAGAATGGTGGGGACCGTGAGGCGGGCGAGGACGTGCAGCAGATCGGCGCCGTCGTCGCCGCCGTAGAGGCCGTATTCGTGCTGCACGATGGCCACGTCCGCCCGGTTCATCGCCTCGGCCATCTGCTCGACGGAGGACGCCCCCGAGTGCCCGGGCCCGACCGCGTCCGGGTCGCCAATGCGCACCTCCTCCACGCCGATCCCATGGGTCGCCAGCCCACCAGCCAACGCTCGGGAGAACGTGGCGATGCCACAAGGCGTCGGAGGAAACGTGCTCAGGATGGCGTAGACGGGACGCGAGGAAGGAACGGGTGAGTCGGCGCGCAAAACAAGCTCCCGGGATCGGCTCGGACGAGGCGTCGAGCCTGCACGGGGCGGCTGGCCATTCGGCCGTCCTGCCCAAGCGAGGCGACTCTCCCAAGGTGTGGCCCCCACCCTAGCCTGCCGGGGGCATTTCCCGGCTGTCTGACCACTTGCGACAGGTGCGGGCGCCGGCTGGAGCACATCCGTGCAAGCATGTGATTCGGCGATCGTTCCGATCGGCGATGACCCGGCGGAGCCGCTCGCCCATGCCAAATACCAATTGGACGACATCCCCGTCGTCCCCGCCTGGTTCCTCCGGGTCCCGGCTCCGCGTGGCGATGTTGGCGCCGATCTCCTGGCGGGTTCCGCCGCGTCATTACGGCCCGTGGGAGCAGTTCGTCTCGCTGCTCACTGAGGGTCTGGTGGCGCGGGGCGTGGACGTGACGCTGTTCGCCACCGCCGATTCATTGACCTCGGCCCGCCTGGTCGGCACCGCCCCGCGTGGGTACTCGGAAGACCCGGAGATGGACGCAAAGGTCTGGGAGGCGCTCCATGTGGCCACCGTCTTCGAGCAGGCGGACCGGTTCGATCTGATCCACAACAGCTTCGACTTCCTGCCTCTTGCCTTCAGCCGTCTGGTCGACACCCCAATGGTGACAACCATCCACGGTTTCTCCTCCGAACGGATCGTGCCGGTTTACCGGTGCTACAACGACCGAAGCGCCTACATCGCCATCAGCGACAGCGACCGCCACCCCGACCTGTCCTACCTGGCGACGATCCATCACGGCATCGACTTGTCGCGTTTTACTTTCCTGGCAGAGGCCGGCCGCCATCTGTTGGTGTTGGGAAGGATTCACCCCGACAAGGGGGTGGCCACGGCCATTGAAGTCGCCGCGCGCGCCGGCCTACCCCTCGTCATCGCGGGCATCGTGCAGGACCAGACCTACTTCGATCGATGCGTGCGTCCCCATCTCGACGGTGTGAAGGTGCGCTATGCCGGCTCGGTCGGGCCGGAGGAGCGTGACCGCCTGCTCGGCGGCGCCCTGGCGCTGCTTCATCTCGTCGAATTCGACGAGCCATTCGGCTTCAGTGTGGTGGAGGCCATGGCCTGCGGCACGCCGGTGGTGGCCCACCCGCGAGGGTCCTTGCCCGAGCTCATCCGCCACGGTCTGAACGGCTGGTTGGTCGAAGACGTCGACGCCGCCGTCCGGGCTGTCAAGGACGCCGCCTACCTCGACCGGGCCCCGGTCCGAGCGGACGCCGAGGAGCGCTTCGGCGTTGGGCGGATGGTCGAGGACTACCTCGGCGCCTATCAGAGGCTGCTCGCCGAGGGGCCGCCTCTGCCCAGGTGATGTCGGTCACGGCGTGCCGGCGAGCGTCCCTTCACATGAAAGCCGGGTTCCTCAGCCGGAGGGGACCAAGACGATGTACTGTGACGATGAGCCGCCCCGGGGCGCCTACTGGCCCACCAGGTCCACACCCCCGGCGCCGGTCCACCAGAAAGCTGGCTTGGGACCATGGCCATGGAC
>JAXDQG010000110.1:0-22332 GCA_034667945.1 Acidimicrobiia bacterium
CGAGCTGGCGCGGGCTAACGGCGCCATGGCCTAAGTCGTTGAAATCACGATGGTGGGCGCTCGTCAGCGTCAGGCATTGGTGGCTGATAAGCGTGAGGTCGGTAGTTCAACTCTACCCAGGCCCATGCCCGAGATCTAAGCAGCTCTTCGACTTCGGCGTCGGGGAGCTGTTCGGCTTTCAAGGCGTGTGCGAGCTCCGTGTCAGAATGCGTGTCAACGATGATCGGCGCGCGCGAGCCCGCCCCATGGGGGGGCGAACCCTCCGATGACCGCTACCCGGAGCCCTGCACCAGCCTGGCCCCGGCAACGATTGTCGAGATGGGTGGGGTTGAAAGAAAGGTTATGCGAAGCGGGTGATCTTCCGGGAGCGAATGGGCCAACCGGAGAACGGTGGCGCGGCTCAGCTCCCGGTGGTGTTTCGCGGCGCCGCTGTGGCCACGTAATTCGGACAGCTCGGCGGCCGTCGCATGCACCCGCCACTCGGCCAACGGAACCTCGAAGCCGTCCATCGCCGACAACGCCTTCGTGATGCAGTCCTGCGCCCGCTCCGGTTCGCTGACCGCCATCGCAATTCTGGCATTCACCTCCCAAGCCAGTGCCTGCCAGGTCCGCTCGGCGGTCGCGCACGCAACCGTGACAAAGACTTCTCCCTCACTCTTCGCCTGCCTCAGATCTCCTCTCGCGAGCCAAAGGTCGGCGAGGGCCGCCTCCAGCATCATACGACAGTGCCAATCGCCGATCACCGTATGGCTATCCATCTCCTGCTTCGCCGCGAGCAAGTGCTCGAGGGCGCGCTCATGATTTCCGAGGCCCACCTCGGCGGTGCCGGCGATGGCCCAGGCCAATCGCCGCCAGGGGGTCCGGCCAGGATTGCCTAGCAGGGGAAGAACCGAGAGGCAGAGATCCCGGGCCTTCGCATAGTCCATCCCGAAGAGGTGGACCCAAGCCTGAGCGAGGTATAGCGGCTGGACCCGGGTAGAGTCTCCATTCTTCTCTGCCAAGGCGATGGCGGCGTCGATCTCCCTCAGCGCCGCCCCCCAGTCCCCCAGGAAGAGCAGGCTCCGCGGGATAAGGAACCGACTCAGCCAATAAGGGAAGCTCAGGAACAGGTTATCCTCACGCTCCTCCGTGAATCTGGCAAGGCTCTCGATCGCGACCCGGTGGGCTTCGCGGTAGTTGGCCGAGAACCACAGGAGGAGGCTGCAGTCCATCAAGTGGAGCGTCACCACCGCACGGTCTGCGCTGCGGCGTATCTCCGCGAGTGCCTTCCGGCACTGGTCGGCATCCTCCTCGTTCCAGCCTCTTGCCCAGATGCGTCGTACCAGGCAGCTGACGCGAGTTCGCGCGCGCGCGAGAGGGTCCCGTTGCGCCGAGCTCAGCTCAAGGGCCCGGTCGAGAACCTCGAGGCACTTGTCAGTACTGCTATACGACAGCGGGTAGGCCAAATTGATGAGCGCGCGGATTTCCATATCTACAAGGCCGTATTGGGCTGCCCGCGCGCGCAACGCCACATAGGTCTCCACGGCACGTACGTCGTCCAAGGACCCGTGGTACATGCCGGCCAACTTGTCGAGGATCTCAGTCTCGACCGCGGGGCGCACCGACTCGGGTAGCTTGGTCGCGAGCTCGAGCGCATGCTCAAGATTGGCCGTCGCCTCGCGGTGGGCGTTCCGTCGCGCGGCGACCTGGGCAGCCAGACGCAGGTACTTGACGGCCTGCGGCCAATCGCCACCCTGCTCGAAGTGATGGGCTAGCTCCTGAGCAATAGAACGGCCCTCTGCTGGTGCCCCGACCTCGCTAGACTGGCCGTACAGCGTTACCAGGCGCTGGCCGAGGTGGCGGTGTAGAGTGGCTCGGTGCGCGGGTGCCTGGCGGCGATACAATACTTCGCGATAGAGCGCGTGCTGAAACTCGTACCGTTGGGCGATGTCGCCGCCGGGGATCGCTTCGGTGTCCGCGACCCGCAACAACTGGCGCCGCCGGGCCAGTGTCTCACACCGTCCCTCGAAGTTCTCGGAATCCAGATTCCCTGTGGCCGCGGTAACCACAGGGGTGAAGATCACTCCCGCGATACTGGCCACCTCGAGGACTCGCTGGTCATCGGGGCTGAGTGCCTGAACCTGGGTCTCGATCACCTGGCGCAGGCTCTCAGGGATCTCCAAGTCGAGACTCGAGAGGGGACGCCTCAGCTCCCATGCGCGCTCCGTTTGTTGGATGAACCCTTGTCCGCTCAGGTGCTCGAGCACGCCGACCATGAACAGCGGATTCCCCTCGGAGCGGCGGTGCACCAGCGCGGCAAGCCCGGTGGGAGGCTCTGCAGCCGAAGGATCGGCGCCGAGATACTGGACCACCTCCGGCATGCTCAACGGCGGGATCGCGATCTCGTGACAGAACTGACGGGCCAGGAGATTCGGCTTCAGCACGCCGAGAGGATGGTCCGAGAGGGTCACGTCAAGTGGGCGGTAGGTCGCAACCAGCATGAGTTTGGCTGGCGTCCGGTGCCGCGCGACGGCCGAAATGAGATCGACCGTCGAATAGTCGACCCAGTGGAGGTCCTCGAAGACGAGCAGCAGCGGACGGAGGGACGCGATCGTTTCCAGTGCCGTCACGACCTCCCGAAGCATGCGCTCGGACGTAGCCCCCAGGACTTCGCGCTGAAGTGTCTCGCGCTGGTCGTGTCTCAGCAGGCCGGCGAACTGCACCAACCAGGTGGGGGCTTCCTTCGACAGAATCTCCAAGACGGTAGCACCTTCGTCTCCGCGACACAGTTCGCCGAGTGCTTCGAGCATCGGGTAGAACGGTTCCTTGCTGCCAAAACCTTCCACGCATTGCCCCCGCGCGATCCGAACCGATGGTTCGCGGGCTGCCGTCTGCCGCTGAAACTCCTCCGCCAGTGCAGTCTTGCCGATCCCGGGCTCGCCAGTGATGAAGACGATTTGACGCTCGCCGGCCAGGGCCTTTCGGAGACAGTGCCGGAGCTCGGCCAGCTCGGCATCCCGCCCGACCAGGGGGTGGGTCAGCGGGCGCGCCGAGACGGCCGAGGTGCGGAGCGCGCTGTCTTCGACGGTGGCGATGAAGCGGTAGCCCCGTCGCGGGAGCGTCTCGATGAAGCGCGGGGTCCGTGGCGGGTCATCGAGTACCCGTCGAAGGTCGAAGATCTGCTTCTTGACCGCCTGAGGTTCGATGAACGCGTCCGGCCAGACCGCATCCAGCAGCTCGCGCTGGGTGATCAGCCGGCCAGCGTGTTCCACCAGGTAGCGCAAGACTTCGAAGCTCTTTGGCGTCAAGAGGATGCGCTCGTCCGTCCGAGCTTCGCTGGAGCGCCAGAGGCACCCGTTGACGGTATCGAGACGGAAGGGAGCGAACAGCTTCACAGAGGCGCGCCTCCACCCAAACGCTATCCGGGCAAGCCGGGCGGCACCAGCCGCGCTTTCTAGCCCCCGGCGAGAATCATCGAGATGCGTGGAGCCGAGAGAAATGTCTTCCGAAGCGGGTCATCGCCTGGCAGCGAATCCGCCAGCTTCAGGATGGCGGCGCGACTCAGCGCGTGATGCTGCGTAGCGGCACCGCTGTCCCCCCGGCGCTCCGAGAGTTCGCCAGCCGTCGCATGCACCCGCCACTCGGCCAACGGAACCTCGACGCCGTCCATTGCCGTCAACGCCTTCGTTATGCAATCCCGCGCCCGCTCCAGTTCGCTGGCGGCCAAGGCGATTCTGGCGTTCGCCTCCCAAGCCAGCGCCTGCCAGGTCCGCTCAGGGGTAGCGCAGGCAACCCTGAGAAATTCTTCGCCCTCCTCCACCGCGCGAGGCTGATCTCCCTGCGCCAGCCGCAGATCGGTCAGTGCTGCCTGCAGCACGTTCCGCCAGTACCAGTCGTGGATGACTGTGTGGCGATCCATCTCCTGCTTCGCCGTGAGCAAGTGCTCGAGGGCGCGCTCATGGTTGCCGAGGCCCACCTCAGCCGAGCCAGCGATGCCAAGCGCCATCCGCCGCCACGGGAGGCGTGCCGGATCGTCCAGCATGGGGAGCAGGGTCGCGGAGAGGTCCCGGGCGCCTGCAAAGTCCATCCCGAAGAGCCGCACCCAGGCCCGGTAGATCGATAACGTCTGCCCGCGGTAGTGGTCCCCGTTCTTCTCCGCCATGGCGACGCCTGCGTCCAGCTCGTTCAGCGCCTCTCCCCATTCTCCCAAGAAGAGCAGACTCCACGGCAGCGTAAACTGCCCCAGCCAATGGGCGAAGCGCCGATAGGCCTTGTCCTGGTGGCTCTCGGTGAGCGTCGCGAGGCTTTCGACGGCGTCTTGCCGCGCTGCGCGGTACCGGGACGAAACCCAATAGAGAAAGTTGCACTCCATCGTATGCAGCGCCACGACGGAGCGGTCTCCGTTGCGCCGAATCTCCTCCAAAGCCTGGAGACACGCTTCTGCCTCTTTCTCGTTCCAGCCGCCGGCCCAGACGCGACGGACCAGACAGCTCGCGCGAGTCCGCGCGCGCGTCAGGGGATCGAGCTGGGCCGAGCTCATCCGAAGCGCCTCATCCACAACCTCGAGGCACTTTCGCGTGCTGCCCCACGACACTGGGTAAGCCATCCCGATGAGCGCCCGCACCTCCACGTCGGTGAGCCCATAGTGGGCAGCTCGCTCGCGCAGCGCCTCGTAGGTGTCAATGACGCTCATATCGAAAGCAACGAGGTACAAGCCGGCTAGCTCCTCGAGAATCTCGGTCTCGGCCGCGGCGCGCTCCGAATCCGCCAGCTTACCTGCGAGCTCGAGTGCATGCTGGAGATTGGCCGTCGCCTCGCGGCGGGCGAAGCGACGCGAGGCGGTGTCCGCGGCCAGACGCAGATACTTGACCGCTTGCTGGCAGTCGTAGCCTTCCTCGAAGTGATGCGCCAGCGCCTGCGCCATGTCGTCCTGCTTTGGACCGTATATCGCCGCCAGTCGCTCGCCCAGGCGGCGGTGGAGCATCGCCCGGCGGGCCGGCGCCTGGCGGCGATACAACACCTCACGATAGAGCGCATGCTGGAACTCGTAGCGTTGGGCGATGTCGCCGCCGGGCAGCGCGTCGGTGTCCGCGATCCGCAGCAGGTGGTGCCGCCGGGCAAGCGCATCGCACCGTTCCTCGAAGTTCTCGGGGTCTAGAAGTCCCGTGGCCGCGCTGACCAGCGGGGTGAAGGACACACCCGCGATACTGGCCACCTCGAGTATCCGTTGATCCTCCGGACTGAGCTGTGCGACCTGGCTCTCGATGACCTGGCGCAGGCTCTCCGGGATCTCGAGATCGACGGTGCTCAATGGACGTCGCAGCTGCCAGCTGCCGTTGCTTCGTTTGATGAGGCCTCGTGCGCTCAGGTGCTCGAGCACCGCGATCATGAACAGCGGATTCCCCTCCGAGTGGCGGTGGACCAATGCCGCCAGCCCTGCGGGAACGTCCCTCGCGGAAGCGTCGGCGCCGAGATACTGGACCACCTCTGGTCTGCTGAGCGGCGGGATCTCCAGCTCGTGTCCGAACTGCCGAGCGAGGAGATCCGGCTTGAGAATCGCCAGGGGATGACCGGAGAGGGCTGCGTCGACCGGACGGTACGTCGCGATCAACATCAGCTTCGCCGACGTCCGGTGGCGCGCGAGTCCGGAGATCAGATCGACCGTCGAATAGTCGACCCAGTGGAGATCCTCGAAAATCAGCAGCAGCGGGTTGAGAGACGCGATTTTCTCCAGTACCTCGACCATCTCCCGGAGCATGCGCTCCGAGGTGGCACCAAGCGTTTCCCGCTGCAATGCTTCCTGCTGTTCCCGGCGCAGCAGGCCGGGGAACTGGAGGAGCCAGGTCGGCGCCTGCTTCGCGAGTGCGTCGAGGAAAGCGGCGCCGTCGGGACCGCGACACAGTTGGCCGAGGGCTTCGAGCACCGGGTAGAACGGCTCCTTGCTCCCGAACCCTTCCACGCATTGCCCACGCGCGATCCGAACCGATGGTTCGCGGGCCGCCGTTTGCCGCTGAAACTCCTCCGCCAGTGACGTCTTGCCGATGCCCGGCTCGCCGGTGATGAAGACGATTTGCCGCTCGCCGGCCATGGCCTTTCGGAGATGGTGCCTGAGCTCGGCCAGCGCGCCATCCCGCCCGACCAGGGGGTGGGTCAGCGGGGGCGCCGAGACGGCCGAGGGGTGGAGCGCGCTGTCCTCGACGGTGGCGATGAAGCGGTAGCCCCGTCGCGGCAGGGTTTCGATGAAGCGAGGGTCGCGCGGCGGGTCATCGAGGACCCGCCGGAGGTCGAAGATCTGCTTCTTGACCGCCTGTGGTTCGATGAACGCGTCCGGCCAGACGGCATCGAGGAGCTCGCGCTGGCTTACCAGCCGGCCGGCGTGCTCCACCAGGTAGCGCAGGACTTCGAAGCTCTTTGGCGTCAAGAGGAGGCGCTCATCCGCCCCAGCTTCGCTGGAACGCCAGAGGCACTCGTTGACGGTATCAAGACGGAAGGGAGGGAACAGCTTCACGGCGGCGAGCCTCGAGCGGAATGCTTTTCGAACCGACCCACGACTCCAACATAACATCTCGGGGCGAACACGCCATTAGTGTGGTGTCGGCCGGTCACGGCTATGTGCTTCTGCGACAGCAGGTTGGTCTGTCGGGCGACGCCGATCCATTGGCGATTGCCAAGGGTTAGCGTGCACCGTATATCTCCTCCTTTACGCCTGCCGGCCGAAGGAGGCAGCAGTGAGCCGCGTAGGACTGGGCGACTTCGTCGTCGATATCGTCTCCGGCGGGTTGTGGTCGGCCGGAGCCGAGGGCGGGCGCGAGCGGATCGTCCTTCGTGAGCAACCGCTCAGGGTCTTGCGGTTGCTGATCGAGTACGATGGGCGCATCGCCACCCGCGAGGAGATCAAGAAGAAGCTCTGGCCCAACGACACGATCGTCGATTTCGACCACAGCATCAACGTGGCCATCGGTACCCTCCGTCGAGCCCTCGGCGACTCCGCTGACAACCCTCGGTACATCGAAACCCTGGCGCGACGGGGCTATCGACTCCTGGTCGCCGCCGAGTGGCTGGAGCCGGGGCGAGCGGCGGCTGCTGCTGCGGGGGCCGAGGCGGCAACCGAACCACTCGGACTGATCGGGAAGAAGGTGTCGCACTACCGCGTCATCTCGGCGATCGGCGGCGGGGTCATGGGCATGGTGTATCAGGCCGAGGATCTCAAGCTCGGCCGGCGGGTGGTGCTCAAGTTCCTCCCGGAGGAGCTGGCCGACGACCCGGCGGCGTTGCACTTGCTGCAGCGCGAGGCCCAGACCGCCTCAGCCCTGAATCATCCGAACATCTGCACCATCTACGAGATCGAAGAGCACGGCCTACGAGATCGAAGAGCACGGCGGCCAGCCGTTTATCGCCATGGAGCTGCTCGAGGGGGAGACCGTGCTCGAGCGGCTAACGTCGCGACCAGGTCCAGGATGGTATCGAGACGGAAGTGAGTGAACAGCTTCACGAAGGCGCACCTCTACTCGGAACGCGTTCCAAACCGGCCCAGACTCCAACATGCGGTTACTGCTGCCCCTCTGGATCAGGAGAGTCCTGGTTCGAGCCCAGGAGGGGCAATGGCCGGTGCAACTGCACCGGCCGTTTTCTTTGGGGGGCCTGCTGCTGTGCCGCGGCCATCAAGCTTGTGACAGCTTCTCTTGCTGTGGCCACCACCTACCGCACCATCGTTATGCCGAGCAGAGCTCGGCGGCCGATCACCGACCCGCCGAACACCTGGTAGCGACGCTGGTCGAGGAGGTTGGTGGCGGCTGCGTGAACGTTCAGCCACGACCGCGCCTGCCAGCCCACACTGACGTCGATCGGCGTACGGGACGGGATCCGTCCCACATAGACCCCCGAGGCCCAGTCGAAGCCTTCGACTACATGCAGCATCGCGCGGGCATCGAGTCGCGGCGTGGTGTAGGCCAGCCCGACGTTGAACGCGTTGGGCGAGGTGTTCGGCTTGAGGAGTTGTCCTGAGGCGAGGGAGGCGGCGTCCACCCGGAAACGGAAGAGCGAGTAGTTGAGATCGAGGGAGAGCGCGTCGGTCAGCTGGAGTCCCGACGTGGCCTCGAAGCCATGCTCGCTGACCCGGCCGGCGTTGCCGATCGAGAATACAATCGCCGTCCCCCCGTCCTGCAGGCGCGAGAGGCCGGCCGCCGCGACCGCCTGGCCGGCCCCGACGAGGATGTCCTGCACCGCCTGCTCGACCGCGGCCCGAGAGTCGGCCGCGACCTCGGCGGGTGCGGCCCAGGCGCCGTACGTCGGGTTGACGGCGGGGAGAATGTCGGTCACGAAATTCGACAGGCGGCTGTAGTAGCCGTCGAGGGTCAGGAAGACCCGGGGGCCGAACTGTCCCTTCCAGCCGATCTCGTAGCTCGTCACGTGCTCCACGTCGAGGTTGGGATTGCCGCGCACGACGACGGGCACGCTGGCCGAGTTGGTGAAGAGCGTGCCGTCGGGCACATTCGACAGCGACGGTCCGAGCGGCGACGCACGCAGCGCTGCCTCGATGCCGCGGAAATCGGCCGGCGCGCCGGCCGGAAACTGGATGAAGTACTCCAGCACGTTCGCCGTCTTGTAGGCCCGATTGAAGGTGAGCCGGATGGACTGGCTCGTGCTCGGCGAAAAGACGAGGGCGGCCTTAGGCGACAGCTGCGCGGGAAAGAGGTCGCCGTCGTCGAATCGCCCGGCGGCGACGACGCGCCACTGCGGCGAGAGTGCATACTCCACCTGGCTGTACGCCGAGGCCGAGCGGTCGTTGCGCTGGTCGTCGGCGGCAGCGAGCAGGGTCTCCTTGCTGTTGGTCGAGGCGCTGCGCACCGAGCCGCCGAACACGATGCGGCCCCGGCCGCCGAAGAGCGGCTGGTTGGTCTGGGCTTCCAGGTGGAACACGTGGGACTGATCGATGACGGGCGTTCCGGACGCCAGCGACTGCATGGGGACGCCGGTGTGCCGGTTGGTCCACCACGCCATCATGTAGAAACGGTTGGCGCCCCAGGCCAGACGCGCCCACGGACGATTGACTGCGTCCACCTGGACCCGGCCGACTGACGCCACGAGGAGATTGTTGGTGGCATGGGCCGCGCCGGCCTCCGCCGTGAGCACGGAGCCGTTGGGCGCGTAGTAGTCGATGCGGGCGCCGCCGTAGACGGCCTGCTCGTCGTCCGCGGTTCCGCTGGGCGCACTCCCGAGCCCGGCCGACAGCTGCTGGCCGCGCAGCGGCCGGAGCTCGAAACCCGGGAACGGATGCACGACCGGATACCGGACGGTGTCGATGGCCTCGGCGTACTCGCGGGAGAGATCTCCCGGCTGGGTGCGCGAGATCGCCCACAGCGGATTGCGGGTGTACCCGACGTTGAACTTGTACCCGATGCGTCCGCCCGCGAGCAGGCCGGCGTGACGCGCGTCGCCGCGCAGCACGCTTGGATCACCGCCGCCGGCGCTCAGCTTCGTGCCCACAACCTCACGCGCCGCGGGCGTGATGACGCTCAGCACGCCGCTGAACGCATTGGCTCCGTACAGCGCCGACCCTGGTCCACGCACCATTTCGATCCGCGAGATGTCGTCCAGCGGCAGCGAGAGGCCCGACCATTCCTGCGAGCCGAGAAAAGGAATGGACAGGTCGCGACCGTCCTGCAGGACCAGCACACGGCGAGTGAGCGACGAATTGAACCCGCGGGCGTTGACGTTGAAATCGTGCACGTCGGTTTCCGCGAGATCGATGCCGGGGTGAGCGGCGAGCGCCATCGGCAGCTGGCCCGTCGTGGCCACGGCGGGTATGGCGGCCATGTCAGTGACCGATACGGCGGCGGGGGCCTCGACGACGCGCTCCGGTATCCGGGACGGTGCCTGGACGACGATGTCGCCCAGCACGTTGGGCCGGTACTCGAGGGCCACACGGACCGGCGCGGCTGGGACCGTGTCCACCGTGACGTCGGTCGTCGTGGGCCGAAAGCCGATCGCCGTGACTCTGAGCTGGTGCGGCCCCACCGGGACATGCAGCACGATGAACTTGCCGGACGGATCGGAGAAGGCGATCAGGTGCGATCCGACGACCGCAACCGTTGCTCCGCGAACCGGCCGGCCATCGGAGGCGCTGATGCCGCCGCGCAGCACACCTTCCTGAGCCACCAGGGGCGCAGAGAGTGCCAGGAATCCGGACACGACGAGGAACAACCTGGTCAGGCGGCCCAAAGGCGTCTCGTTGTATGCCTTCCGAAGCGGGTCATCGGCTGGCAGCGAATCCGCCAGCTGCTTCTTGACCGCCTGGGGCTCGATGAAGGTGCCCGGCCACACCTCATCCAGCAGCTCGCGCTGGGTGACCAGCCGGCCGGCGTGCTCCACCAGGTAGCGCAGGACCTTAAAGCTCTTGGCGTCAACAGGATGCGCTCATCCGTCCCAGCTTCACTGGAGCGCCTGAGGCACTCGTTGACCGTATCGAGATGGAAGGGGGAGAACAGCTTCACGAAGCGCACCTCTTCCCGGACCGCTTTCCGAACCGGTTCAGGACTCGAAGTTAACGTCTAGGACCGAGCACGCCATTAGTGTGGTATCGGAGTAGTGGCGAGGCCGCAACCGGCAACCAACGTCGCTGGTGGTCAGGAGGACAGCATGCGGAAGTCCGACCAAAGCGAGGCAGCTGAGGGATGGACCTGGTGGAGCGCTACCGAATCGCCGGGCCACGGCCATGTGCTTCCGCGACTGTGAGTTGGTCTCCCAGGAGACGCCAATCCATCACCAATTGCCAAGGGTTACCCGGTCCGGTATATCTGACCTCATGGCTGACGTCGCGCACATCGGACCGCTCGAGACGCAGTTGCAGGCCACCCTCGACAAGGTTCCGGCCTACACCTGGTACGCGGCTCCGACCGGCGGGCTCACCTTCGTAAATACCCTGGTCGCCCGAATTGTGTCTGATCCACGGCCTCGATCCGGCCGGCCTTCAACCTCTTCACTATAGCCAAAAAGGAGTACCTGGCGCGTTGTGTGCGCGCTAGCCGGCTGGAATCGTGATCGTGACACAGGAAGGGCTCTGAAAGTCGGAGGACAATCATCGTGGAACTTTCACAACAAGTCCTTGAAGCTCTCCGCGAAGATGAGGAGTTCGTCCTGTACCGTGGCGCCGACTCGAACCAACCCGATTCGGCATCAGTTCTCCTGCTAGCTCCTGCTTCCACGCACCCGGTGCTGGAAACCCTGAAAAAGATTGACCATGAATACTCATTGAGGGACGAACTGGACTCGGCCTGGGCGGTTCGGCCTCTGGCCCTTTCCCAGCAACGCGGGCAGACGATGCTCGTGCTCGAAGACCCTGGTGGCGAAACTCTCGATCGATCGCTTTCAGGGCCAATGGAAATCACGCAATTCTTGCGCCTCGCCTTCGGTCTCGCAACGGCACTCGGCGGGTTGCACAAAAGGGAGCTGATTCATAAGGATGTCAAGCCGGCCAATGTTCTGGTGAATCCCGCGATGGGTCGGGTCCGGCTTATGGGTTTCGGGATCGCTTCGCGCTATCCTCGCGAGCGCCAGACGCCCGAACCTCCCGAGTTCATCGCTGGGACACTCGCTTACATGGCCCCGGAACAAACCGGAAGAATGAATCGCTCGATTGATTCACGGAGTGATCTTTATGCTCTTGGGGTCACGCTTTACGAGATGCTGACCGCAACTCTGCCGTTCATGGCATCCGATCCGATGGAACTGGTGCACTGCCATATCGCAAGACCGCCGACACCACCAAGCGAGAGATTGACGGGTATTCCGGGGGCGATTTCGGCGATCATTATGAAGTTGCTCGCCAAGACGCCTGAGGAGCGCTATCAGACAGCGTTCGGTGCCGCAAGCGATCTTCGGCACTGTCTTGCTGAATGGGCAGCGCATTATCGCATCGGCGAGTTCCCACTTGGCAAACAGGACACGCCAGGTCGGCTGCTCATCCCCGAAAAACTGTACGGCCGAGCATTTGAAATTGAAACCCTGCTCGCCGCATTCGACCGCATTGTAGCCGCTGGCCGGCCGGAGCTGCTTCTTGTTTCCGGCTACTCCGGTATCGGCAAGTCTTCAGTCGTCAACGAACTCCATAAAGCGCTTGTTCCACCGCGCGGGCTGTTCGCATCAGGCAAGTTCGATCAGTACAAGCGCGACATCCCGTACGCCACTTTGGCACAGGCCTTTCAGAGCCTTCTGCGTCCGCTTTTGACGAAGAATGAGGCTGAACTGAGCAAATGGCGCGACGCCCTTCGTGAGGCGGTAGATCTGAACGGGCGGCTCATTGTGGACCTCATTCCCGAATTGAAACTCATCATCGGAGAGCAGCCACCGGTTTCCGAGCTTCCGCCACAGGATGCGCAACGGCGGTTTCAGTTCGTGTTCCGGCGATTCATTGGGGTTTTCGCGCGGCCCGAACATCCGCTGGTGCTCTTTCTCGACGACTTGCAATGGCTCGACGCGGCGACGCTCGATCTGATCGAGGACCTGCTGGTCCGATCGGAGCTGCAGCACCTCATGCTGATCGGCGCCTACCGGGAAAACGAGGTCACTGCCGCCCATCCGCTGACGCACAAGCTGGAAGCGATCCGGAATGCCGGAGCGCCCGTGCAGGAAGTCAGGCTGGCGCCCCTCAGCCGTGAGGACGTGCTTCAGCTCGTCGCGGATGCGCTTCGCTGCGAGCCGGCGCGCGGCGTCCCGCTGGCGGAGCTGCTGTGCGAGAAGACTGGCGGCAACCCGTTTTTCCTGAGCCAGTTCATCGCCGCTCTCGCCGACGAAGGGCTGCTCACGTTCGATCATCGGGCGGCACGCTGGTCGTGGAACCTCGAACGCATCCAGGCACAGGGGTACACGGCCAACGTCGCCGACCTGATGGCCGGGAAGCTCAGCCGCCTGCCGGTCGCGACGCAGAAGGGCCTGCAGGAATTCGCCTGCCTCGGCACGCGTGCGGACACAAAGACGCTCGCGCTCGTGCGCGGGACGCCGGAGGAACAGGTCCATGCTGACCTGTCGGAGGCCGTTCGCCAGGGGCTCATCGATCGCTTGGATGGAGCCTATAGGTTCGTGCACGACCGGGTCCGGGAAGCCGCCTACGCACAGATCCCGGAGCCGTCGCGCGCCGACGCGCACCTGCGAATCGGGAGACGGCTCGCGGCGCACACGCCGCCGGAGATGCGCGAAGAGCTCATCTTCGAGATCGTCAATCAGCTCAACCGCGGTGTCGCGCTGATCACGTCGCGAGACGAGCGCGAGCAGCTCGCGGAGCTCGACTTGATCGCCGGCAAGCGCGCCAAGAACGCGACCGCCTATGCCTCGGCGCTGACCTACCTCGCGGCTGGTCGCGCGCTGCTACCGGAGGACCGCTGGGAGCGATGCGGGGCACTCGCGTTCGCGCTCGAGCTCCACCAGGCCGAGTGCGAGTTCCTGACCGGGGCATTCGCCCCAGGCGAAGAGCGACTATCGATGCTATCCAGCCGTGCGCACCGCCTGGTGGACCTCGCCGCAGTCACCTGCCTGAAGGAGCAGCTCTTCACCACCCTGGATCGCAGCGATGACGCGGTTGGAGCATGTCTCGAGTACCTCGAGCACGTCGGTATCCGATGGTCGGCACACCCAGCGAGGGAGGAGGTCGACCGAGAATACGAGCGGATCTGGAGGCAGATCGGGAATCGCTCGATCGACGAGCTGATTGACCTTCCCCTGATGGTCGACCACGAGTGGCGTGCCACCATGGACGTACTCACCCTCGTCTTGCCGCCAGCCCTGTTCACCGACGAGAATCTGCTCTCTCTCGTCATCTGCCGCATGGCGAACATCAGCCTGGAACATGGCAGTAGCGACGCAGCATGCGTCGCCTACATCTCCCTCGGCATGTTGCTCGGGCCTCATTTCGGCAACTACCGGGCGGGGCTCAGGTTCGGTCAGGTCGGCTTGGACCTGGTGGACCAGCGCGGCCTCCGTCGCTTCGAGAGCCGCGTGTATGGAATGTTCGGGAGCCGCATCTCTCCATGGACGCAGCCGGCCCGCACCGGCCTCAGCCTGCTGTGGAGGGCCTTGGATACGGCCAACAGAGCTGGCGACCTCAGCTTCGCCGGTCTTGTCCACAATGTCCTGATCATGGGCCTCCTCTTTGCCGGTGATCCGCTCGGTGAGGTACAACGCCAGGCCGAGGTCGGACTCGACTTCGCGCGCCGATTCGGTTTCGCCCATGTCATGGATTACATGACTATAGACCTCAGCCTCGTTGGCACTCTCCGCGGCCTGAATCGGGAACTCGGCTCCTTTGACGATACCGAGATCGACGAGGCTCAGTTCGAGCAGCGCCTGGCGGAAGATCCGCGGCTGTCGACCGTCGCCCGCTGGTACTGGATCTGCCTGATGCAGGCGCGCTTCTTTGCGGGCGCCTACGATCAGGCCATTGCCGCTGCCTCGAACGTACGATCACTTCACGCGACACCGGGATCGTTGGAGGTCGCACAGTACCACGTCCACGCCGCGTTGTCGCGGGCTGCGCTCTGCGATACGGCGTCGGTGGCGGAGCGCACCCAGCACCAGGAGGCATTGGCGGCTCATCATCGCCAGCTACAGGAGTGGGCCGAGAACTGCCCGGCGAACTTCGAGGATCGCGCCGCGCTCGTCGGAGCGGAGGTGGCGCGCATCGAAGGTCGCACGCTCGATGCCGAGCAACTCTACGAGAAGGCCATCCGCTCGGCTCGCGCAAACGGCTTCGTCCATAATGAGGCGCTCGCCTACGAACTGGCTGCCCGTTTCTACGCAGCGCGCGGCTTCGAGGGGATTGCACATTTGTACCTTGGAAATGCACGGCACGGATATCTGCGGTGGGGAGCCGACGGCAAAGTGCGCCAACTCGATCAGCAGTATCCGCAGCTCAGGCAGCAAAGACCGGTCGCCAGTTCGACGATCACGATCGCTGAACCTGTCGAAGACCTGGACTTAGCGACGGTGATCAAAGTCTCCCAAGCAGTTTCAGGCGAGATGGTTCTGGAGAAGCTAATCGACGGGCTCATGCGGACGGCCATCGAACACGCAGGCGCCGAGCGGGGATTGCTGATCGTACGACGCGGCGAGGACGCCAGAATCGAGGCGGAGGCCCTGACCACCCCGTCGACGATCAGGGTGAGCTTCCGGAGGGCTCCTGTGGAACCTACCGACCTGCCCGAGGGCATGCTGCGGTTCGTCCTCCGGACCGGGGAGGCGATGATCCTGGACGATGCATCGGCGCCGCATCCGTTCGCGACGGATCGCTACCTGGTGGACAATCGCGTGCGATCGGCGATGTGTCTGCCATTGGAGAAGCAGGCCCGGCAGGTGGGTGCGCTGTACCTGGAGAACCGTCTTGCCTCGCACGCCTTCACGCCTTCACGCATTGCGCTGCTCAAAGTGTTGGCATCTCAGGCCGCGATGTCGCTGGAGAACGCATACTTGTACTCCGACCTCCGGGAGGCGCAGGCGTACCTCGCGGAGGCGCAGCAATTGAGCTCGACGGGGAGCTTCGGGTGGCGTCCGGCAAGCGGCGAGATCGTGTGGTCGGCTGAAACGTATCGGATCTTCCAGTTGGATCCGGCGACGACCAAGCCCTCGGTCGACATCGTGCTCGCCTACACCCACCCCGACGACCGCCGGCGGGTGGAGCAGTTCATCGAGCGCACGAGCGTCGAGACGAGGGACCGGTGGGAGATCGAACACCGGATCCTGATGTCCGATGGCTCCGTGAAGCACCTGCGCGTCGCCGCCCGCAACGCGCGAGACGAGCCTTCGGGGAGGACCGAGTACATCGGCTCCGTGATGGATGTGACTGCGACCGTTGAGGCCCGCCACGCTCTGGAAAAGGCCAACAGCGAGATCCAGGCGGCATTGCGCGCCCGCTTCGAGGCCGCTCTCGCCGAACGGACCAGGATCGCGCAAGAGCTGCACGACACCCTGCTGCAGGGATTCGCCGGCGTGACGCTGCAGCTCAAGGCGGCCGAGCTCGCGCTGCCGGATCAGCCCGACGTGGCGGCTGAAACCTTGGCGCGAGTGCACCGGCTGGCCACCGAGGCCCTGCGGGAGGCGCGCGAAAGCGTGTGGGACCTGCGAGGGAGCGAGCTGGATGAGCGGGATCTGATCGAGGCGCTTCGTGGCCGAGCCCGGGCTGCCACCGCCGGTAGCAACTTGGCGGTAACGGTGACGGCGCGTGGGGTATCCCGAAGATTACCGAGGCGTATCGAAGCTGCTGCCCTGCGAGTCGGTCGGGAGGCGCTGGCCAACGCGGTGAAGCACGCCGACGCCAGGCGAATCGAGATCGACGTGGAGTTTGGCGCTGCCCTGCTCGCACTCCAGATCCGTGATGACGGACGGGGCTTTACCCAGGACCAACTGGAGACGGCTATCCGGAGTGGTCACTTCGGCATCACGAGCATGCAGAACCGGGCACAGCAGGCAGGAGGGACGTGTGAGGTCGGCCCGGGAGCCCAAGGGGGAACGGTCGTGACCCTGCGACTCCCTCTCGGGTGAGCAGCGGCAAAAACTAACCGAATGGTGTATTGCCGCCCAACTGCGGCCAGGGACATTCTACAGTATGCCCTCCGCCGATGCCCAGATCCGAGTGATGACAGCCGATGATCACCCCGTTTTCCGGGGTGGCCTGGCGGCACTGCTGGCGGCCTATCCGGATCTGAAGCTCGTCGCCGAGGCCGGCCACGGGCGCCAGGCCGTCGAGCTCTTCCGTGTGCACCGTCCCGACGTGACGCTGATGGACTTGGGCATGCCAGTGATGGGTGGAGCGGAGGCGATCGGGCATATCATCGCTGCGTTTCCTGATGCGCGCATCATCGCGTTGACGACCTGGGACGGTGACGGCGACATTCATCGGGCGCTGGACGCTGGCGCGCGGGGCTATCTCCTCAAGGACATGGTCAGCAACGAGGTCGTCGACGCGATCCGATCGGTACACCGCGGCGGCCGCGTGCTTCCGCCGGCCGTAGCCCAGCGCCTGGCGGAGTTCACCCCCCGAATCGACTTGACCGATCGCGAGCTGGAAGTCTTGACCCACATGGCGCACGGGAAGAGCAACAAAGGGATCGCGGTCGCCCTCGGGAGGACCGAGGCCACCGTCAAGGTCCACGTGCTGCACATCCTCCAAAAGCTCGACGCCGCAGACCGTACCGACGCCGTCACCATCGGCCTCAAACGCGGCCTCATTCACCTCCCCTAGACTGCTCAGCCCCCCCGTCTCGGTAGCACCTCACCACCCCGGCAGTCCCCTCGAGTACCCGGCCACGAACCAGGGCATCGGGTGCACCTCGGCGACCGTGTAGCGTACCGCCAGTACGTAAAGCAGCATTTTCGTGCCGGAGACAAGCCTTGTCGGACAAGGACTCAATCGGCGACAACTCATCCCAAAAGACGTATGCCTTGGCACATCGAATGGGGGGTATGAAATCCAGCCGAATTGCTGATGCCCGGCTCATGCCGGAGATCGATCTTCCTTGGTGGGTGAAGGAACACGAACAAGGAGGACCATGTGATCACAACCTACCTGATGCCGCTCTCGCCGCATGGGTTCGCGACCAGTGGCCAACTGATGCCGGGTTCGGAGATTCGGTTGATCTGCTGGGATGGAGGCTTCGCGGAACGACCCGAGGATGAGCGCGAAGCGTCCGCGCCGTGGGAGAATGACGGTGACCTGCCCCGGCCTCCTCGCGAAGACGAAGAATGGAACCACTGCTATCCCGAGATCGACCAACCGGAGCGCGCCCTAAGTGGGACGACCGACCGGAACGCTTTCCGAACCGGCCCACGACCCGGGCGTAACGCCTCCGGCGGATCAGGCCATTAGCGTGGTCCCGTCGACAGGCTACAACATTTTGAGCTAGGAGATCAGGACCATGAAATCCCCCGGATTACCCGCAGCGAAGACGGTCGAGCAGGCCATCCTGCTGGCTCAGCTGCAGATCCTGCGGCAGATGGAGAAGACACGCAGCTAGAAGGTTCAGCACTCGACGGCGATGATGGTCAGGAGGCACAGCCGATGATGCGTAAGTCGGATCAGAGCAACGCACTGCAACCCCGCCATCCCGAGGCGGGGATAGACCGGATGGCGGCTCGCCGGTCCTGGGAGCAGAAGCGCCCGGAGGAGCCGCTCCAGCCACGGGCTACGGAGCGCGAGGCGTCGCTTCGCCGCCTGGCTGATGCCATTCCCGAGGTCTTCTGGATCGTCGCGCTGGATCCGGAGCGGGTCCTGTACGTGAGCCCGAGCTTCGAACGCCTCCGGGGGTTTACCGCCGAGGCGCTCTATCGCGAGCCACGGCTCTGGGCTGACACCATTCATCCCGAGGATCGCCCGAGCGTAACCGAGCGGTTCTCCCGCTGGATTGCGGGAGAAGACATCAATTACCACGACGTCGAGTATCGCATCCTCCAGCCCGGCGGGGACATCCGCTGGATCCATGACCGCGGGCTTCTCTTCCGCAACGAGGAGGGACGGCCCTGTGAGGTCAGCGGCATCTCGACCGACATCACCGAGCGCAAGCGAATCCAAGACGCGCTCCAGGCCGGCGAGGAGCGCTACCGCAGCTTCATCGAGCAGACCGCCGAGGGCATCTGCCGGATGGAGCTGGACCAGCCGCTCGAGCCGGGGCTCGGCGAGGACGCACAGATCGATCACTTCTACGCCCACGCCTGGCTCGCCCAGTGCAACGACGCGATGGCCCGGATGTACGGCTACCGGCGTGCTGCCGAACTGGTCGGGACTCGTCTGGGCGGCCTGCTGCCACGCTCCGATCTCCACAACGTGGAGTATCTCCGGGCCTTCATTCGGAGCGGCTACCGCCTTACCGATGCGGAGTCGCATGAGCGTGGCCGGGACGGAGAGGAGCGCTACTTCCTCAAGAATCTGACCGGCATCGTGGAGGGCGGCCGGCTGCTCCGCGCCTGGGGTTCCCAGTGCGACGTCACCGCGCATCGGCTCGCCGAAGCGGCAGTCCGAGAGAGTGAGGAACGCCTCGCTTTCGCGTTGGAAGCCGGCCAGATGGGGACCTTCGATTGGCACATCTCGAGTGGCCGGATCCTGTGGTCGCCCACGGTGGAACGGCTTCACGGCTACGGCCCCGGCACGCTCCCGGCCGACGCCCAGAGCTACTGCAATCAGCTCCACCCGGAGGATCGCGATCGGGTCCAAGCCCAGCTCCACGAGATCCTTGCCGGCACCGATGGGCATCGCCTCGAGTACCGGATCGTTCGCCCCGATGGCGAGGTCCGCTGGCTCGAGTGCTTTGCCAAGGTCTTCCCCAATGCCCGCGGACACGTGGTGCGCGTAGTGGGCGTGTGCGCCGATGTTACCGAGCGCGAGGAGGCCGAAGGCGCGCTGGAGCATGCCTATCAGGAAATCCAGGCGCTCAAGGATCGGCTCCAGGACGAGAACATCGCGCTGCGGGAGGAGGTCGACAAAGCCTCGATGTTCGAGGAGATCGTGGGCACCTCGCCCGCCTTGCATATGGTCCTCGCCAACATCGCGAAGGTGGCGCCCACCGATTCCACGGTGCTCATCACTGGCGAGACGGGCACCGGGAAGGAGCTGGTGGCCCGGGCCATCCATAAGCACTCCGCTCGCGCGGGGCGGCCCTTCGTGAGCGTCAACTGCGCCGCGATCCCCCCTTCCTTAATAGCGTCCGAGCTCTTCGGTCATGAGAAGGGCGCCTTCACCGGGGCCGTGGGACGGCGCGAGGGCCGCTTCGAGCTGGCCGCCGGCGGGACCCTGTTCCTGGACGAGGTGGGGGAGCTGCCGGCCGAGACCCAGGTGGCGCTGCTGCGCGTGCTGCAGGAACGGGAGTTCGAGCGGGTGGGAGGCCAGCGAACCATTCGAGCCGACGTTCGGGTGATCGCCGCCACCAACCGGGAGCTCGAAACCGCGATTGCGGAGAAGACCTTTCGGGCCGATCTGTTCTACCGCCTCAACGTCTTTCCGGTGGAGGTGCCGGCGCTGCGCGACCGGCGCGAGGACATCGCGCTCCTGGTGGAATATTTCACCCACCGGTTCGGCCACCGCGCCGCGAAGCGGATCAATACAGTTCCCAAGGCAACGCTCGATGCACTGCAGGCCTACGACTGGCCGGGCAACATCCGGGAGCTCCAGAACGTAATCGAGCGCGCCGTGATCCTCTCGGATGGCTCGGAGCTGTCGGTCGATCTGCGGTGGCTCTCGGCATCACCATCCAAGGTTCCTTCGGCCAATGTTCCTTCGGCCGCTCCGACGGCCGCCCCGACGCAGCCTCCCTCAAATGGCAACACGCTCGTGGCCCACGAGCGCTCGGTGATCGAGTCGGCGCTGGAGGAAGCCATGGGGCGGGTGTCGGGACCCTTCGGCGCAGCAACCAAGCTCGGCATGCCTCCCTCGACCCTTGAGTCGAAGATCAAGGTCCTCAGGATCGACAAGAGCCGGTTCAAGCCGGTCCCTCCTTCACGGAATCGTGAGGTGCCCTTGCGAGATTTCCGCGAAGCTTCGTGAGGGGTCTCGAGCTCCCGCTCATCGGTGAGCGAAATCAAGGATCTCCAACTGGCACTCGGCTTGCCTTTCCGGTCCGGAACGCGCGAGTCGGGTGTCTTTCCCTATTTGAGGGTCGAGCAGCCAGTGCGACCCGTGGAGTTCGATGCTCATATCACGGTAAGGCACAGTAAGGACGGTCGTCTCTGCCGTGATCTGGCTCGTGTCGCTCCCGCGCGCGAGCCCTGCTCTCGCGCAGACGGCACCACCTTCCCCGGACCGGCCCTGGCATCCAACCTCGGAGCTCGGGGTCGAAGCGGACCTGCAGGCTGTCCCCAGAGTGAGCCCCAAGATGGATCCCGCCAAGACGTATTCGCTGGCGCAGCTGGTCGACCTGGCTGAATCGCACCACCCCGAAACCCACGTCGCCTGGGAACGCGCTCGGGCTCAGGCCGCCGCGTTAGGCGTGACAACGAGCGAGCTCTACCCGACACTGGCAAGAAGCGCGGGCGGCATACCGTCCGGTGCCGAGTCCGCCCATGGATCGTGACCGTCACCGCTCAACTCCTTCGCGGAATCACGAAGTCCCCTCGCGAGGTTTCCGCGAACCTTCGTAAGCCTTTCACGATCTCCAACCCGTCAGCCAACTGAATCAAAGACTTACGAATGGCACTCGGCTTGCCCACCAGGCTGTCAGGAGGCCGCGTGACATTCAGACTTAGTCGGGTGGTTACCGGGAAGCTTGTCACCTTCGGGTTCAGCGGAGAGTTGACCCGGAAGGAGCTTATCGAGATCGCCGCGATGATCGAGCGCGAACGGTCCGGTCCTATCGTGTTCGACCTGGCGGACCTGACGATGGCGAGTCGGGAAGGGATCGAATACCTCCGGCAAGCGGCGGTCGACGGGGCCGAGTTGGTGAACTGTCCACCGTACATCTGCCGGTGGATCGAGGCGGACGAATAAGCCCGCCTCCAAGCCGGCACCTGATGAACAGCGAAAGACGAGAGAGGAAAGCGATGACCACAGTAACCAGACCTGGCAAAGAGACCAAGCAACCCAGGCAACTGCCGCCTCCGAACAGTGACTTCTACGACGTCTACGAGACCCTGAACGCCGAGGAGCTGGCGGTCCTCAAGCAGGTGCGCGGGTTCATGGAGAGCAAGGTCGCGCCCATCATCACGAAGTATTGGGCCGACGACGCCTTTCCCTTCGAGCTGCTGCCGGGGTTCAAGGAGCTCAACATCGGGGGTCTTGGCATGCAGGGCTACGGCTGCCGCGGTGGCAGCCTGGCGCTCCTCGGGTTTGTCATGATGGAGATGGCACGCATCGATCCGTCGTTCGCGACCTTCTTCGGGGTTCACGACGGACTCTCGATGGGGTCCATCTACCTCGACGGATCGGAAGAGCAGAAACAGAAGTGGCTCCCGCCGATGGCCCGGATGGAGAAGATCGGCTGCTTTGGGCTCACCGAGCCTCTGGTCGGCTCTGGTGCCTCCGGTGGACTCACGACCACGGCGAAGCGCGAGGGTGACACCTGGATCCTCAACGGGCAGAAGAAGTGGATCGGCAACTCGACCTGGTGCGACGTGTCCGTGATCTGGGCCCGCGACCTCGCCGATAACCAGGTCAAAGGCTTCATCGTCGAGAACAAGACCACTCCCGGCTTCAGCGTCGAGAAGATCCAGAACAAGATCGCCCTCAAGGTCGTGCAGAACGGCCTGATCACGCTGGACAACGTCCGGGTGCCCGAGGAGAACCGGCTCCAGGGTGGCAACTCGTTCAAGGACACGGCGCGGGTGCTCAAGATGACGCGCTACGCAGTCGCGTGGATGGCGACGGGATGCGCGATGGGTGCCTAC
>JAXDQG010000111.1:0-7542 GCA_034667945.1 Acidimicrobiia bacterium
CCTCTCCATCGGCAACGAAGCCCTCGAGCTCGTCCTGGTCGAACTCGGCCGGTCAGCGGGTCCCGAGTTTCGTCACGTGGTGCTGGTGAACGGCCACGGCGGCAACCACCAACCGGTCAGCCGAGCGGTGACACGTCTTCGCCGGGAGAGACGATCGGTGTCCTCCTGGTCGCCCCGACTTGCCAGCTCGGATGCCCACGCCGGCTACACCGAGACGTCGCTGCTGCTGGCGCTGGCTCCCGAGCTGGTGCACATGGATCGGGCCGTTGTCGGTGACGCTCGGCCGCTGCAGGAGCTGATGCCTCTTCTTCGCCACGGCGGTGTCGCTGCCGTCAGCGCAAACGGCGTGCTCGGCGACCCGACGCGAGCAGACGCGGCCGCGGGAGCACAGCTCTTCGAGGAGCTGGTCGAGCAACTGCAGGCCGCGGTGCTGACGGCCGTGCAGGGGGAGGCTGATGGGAGCTCACGCCCGCTGGGTGGCGGGCTAGCGTGACGGCGCCGCAATCCGCGGTGTCGCAATCCGCGGTGTCGCAATCCGTGGTATCGCTATCCGTGGCGCCGTCGCCAAGGGGGTTCACCCGATGAAGATGAAGGCCGCCGTCCTCTGGGAGCCCAAGACCGATTGGAGCGTGGAAGAGGTCGAGCTCGACCCGCCCAAGGCGGGAGAGGTGCTGCTCAAGCTGGTCGGCTCCGGGTTGTGCCACTCCGACGAGCACCTGCTGACCGGCGACATGACCATGGACCCGACCATCGCCGAGCAGCTTGGCATCCAGCAGTTCCCCATCGTCGGTGGCCACGAGGGCGCCGGCGAGGTGGTGGAAGTCGGCCCGGGCGTCACGTCGCTCCAGCCCGGCGACCATGTCGTGCTCGGCTTCATCCCGTCCTGCGGCCGCTGCCCGTCCTGCGCCCGGGGCCGCCAGAACCTGTGCGATCTGGGCGCCTTCCTGCTGGGCGGCCGCCAGGTCACCGACTTCACTTCCCGGCACCACGTCCGCGGCCAGGACCTCGGGATCATGTGCTGCATCGGCACATTCGGGGAGTACACCGTGTGCTCCGAGGCGTCGTGCATCAAGATCGAGCCGGACATCCCGCTCGACAAGGCGGCCCTGGTCGGCTGCGGTGTCACCACCGGTTGGGGTTCCGCGGTCTACGCCGCTCAGGTGCAGCAGGGCGAGAGCGTGGTCGTGGTGGGCTGCGGTGGCGTGGGGATGAACGCCATCCAGGGCGCGTCGCTCTCCGGCGCCCGTCACGTCGTCGCCGTCGACCCGGTGGAGTTCAAGCGCGAGCAGGCGCAGATCTTCGGGGCCACCCACACCGCATCGTCCATCGAGGAGGCAACCGCCCTGGTCATGGATATCACATGGGGCGCCATGGCCGACAAGGTGGTCATCACCATGGGCGTAGGCGACGGCAAGCTGATCGAGTCGGTCATGACCATGTGCGCCAAGGGCGGCCGGGTGGTGCACACCAGCGTGGCGCCGATGAACGACACCGAGGTCACGCTGAACCTGTTCAACCTGACCCTCATGGAGAAGCAGCTGGTCGGCTCGATCTTCGGCTCGGCCAATCCTCGCCGGGACATCCCCCGACTGTTGCGCCTCTACCAGGAGGGCAAGCTCAAGCTGGACGAGCTGGTGACGCGTACGTATCCCCTGGAAGACATCAACAAGGGCTACCAGGACATGCGCGACGGTACGAACATCCGCGGCATGGTCATGTACCAGCAGAGCTGATTCGACACGGACGAAGAACACTCGCGGTCTGTTGCCAGAATGAGCCGCCTCGATCGCTCGACCGTCGACGCCCTCGCCGGGCAGGTGGTGGGCAGGCGGCGAGAGCTCGAGCTGGTCGTCGCGGCGTTGGCCGCCGGGCGTCATGTCCTGGTCGAAGGGCCGCCCGGCACGGGGAAGTCGACATTGCTGCGGGCGGTTGCCCGCCAGCTCGGCCGGGAGTTCGTGTTCGTCGAGGGGAATGCCGAACTGACTCCCGCCCGCCTGCTGGGGCATTTCGATCCAGCGCAGGTCATGGCCGAGGGCTACGCGCCCCACGTGTTCGTGGACGGGCCGCTCATCACTGCCCTGCGTGAGGGCGCGCTGCTCTACGTCGAGGAGATCAACCGCGTCCCGGAAGAGACGCTCAACGTGCTGATCACGGTCATGTCGGAGAGCGAGCTGCACGTTCCGCGGCTCGGGAGGGTGGCGGCTGCGGAGGGGTTCTACCTGGTGGCGGCCATGAACCCGTTCGACGCGGTAGGGACGGCCCGCATCTCTTCGGCCATCTATGACCGGGTGTGCCGCCTGACCATGGGCTACCAGTCGGGCGAAGAAGAGGCCGACATCGTGGCCCGTGAGGCCGCCGAGGTGGTTGAGGCCGGTGCTCCGGCGGACTGGATCCGCAAAGTGGTCACCGTGGTACGAGGCACCCGCAGCCACGGCGATGTCCGCATCGGCTCGTCGGTGCGGGGCGCGGTCGACCTGGCCAAGCTGGCCGTCACGCTCGGTGCGCTGCGCGACGAGCCGTCAACCTCGTATCACGTGGGCCTCGATGCGGCGCTGATGGCACTTTCCGGTCGCATCCGGTTGCAGGAGTCGTCTGGCCGATCGGCTGAGGACATCGTCCGTGAGCTGTGGCAGCTGGCGTTCGGGCCCGACCCGGCGTTTGACGACGGAGCAGGTGACAGGGAGCCCTCCGGGGGAAAAGCCTGAGCCCTCCGGGGTCGGGCGGCGGGCAGCAGCCGCAGATCCAGGAGGGCGAGGAGGCCAGGCGAGAGCTGGATCGTCAGCGAGCGCGAACCACGTCGCGACGTGAGTTGGCCCGTCATCCCCAGTTCGACGAGGTCTCGCCCGAGGTGGGCGTGTTGGACGAAAACGCCATGGAGAAGGCGCTGTCCGAGGACGCCGACAAAGCGTTGTCGCTGCTCGCTGACCTGTCCGGCGCCACCGACGTGCGCCTGCGCCAGCTTGCTCGACGCTTGGCCGGCCGACTGGTGGTCGACCTGGCTCGATGCGGGGTGCCCAGGGCTCGCGGGGTGGGACGTCTCCGCCGCGACAGAGCCGATAGGGCCGAGGGCGACCTCGACGTCGATGCCAGCCTCGAGCCGCTGGTGCTGGCGGGGGCCGGCGGTGGTCCGCCTGCGCTCGATCAGCTGATCGTGCGCTCGTGGGGTCGCCATGAACTGGCGCTGTGCCTGGTCGTCGACCGCTCCGGCTCGATGGGCGGCCAGCGCTTGGCCACCGCCGCCGTGGCCGCCGCAGCCAGCGCCCTCCGCGCCCCCAGTGACTGGTCGATGTTGGCGTTTGCCGACCGGGTGCTGGTGCTCAAGTCCCAGGCCGAGCTGCGATCGGCGGCCGCGGTGGTCGACGACGTGCTGTCGCTGCGGGGTTTCGGCCCGACGGACTTGGCCTTGGCGTTGCGGTCGGCTCAACTGCAGCTCTCGCAGACCCGGGCGGGGCGGCGGCTGGTCGTGCTGTTGTCGGATTGCCGGTCGACCGCGGGGAGTGATCCGGCCATCGTCGCCGGGAACATCGACGAGCTGGCCATCGTGGCTCCGGCCGATGATAGCGACGATGCCGCTGCGCTGGCCGCCCGGGTCGGCTGCCGCTGGGTGCCCTTGGAGAGTCCGGCTGCCGTGCCGAGCGCGTTCTCGCAGCTGCTCGATCGATGAGCATCCCCAGTGGGGGCACGGCGGGGGCCGCTCCTCCGCCGCAGGTGCGCCCGCTGCTTCCACCGGATTGGCGGCTGCAGCTCGACCCGGCTGTGCGGGTGGTCGACGACGGCCGCACGCTGATCGGCGGTTCGCCGCTGCGAATCCTGCGGCTCAGCCCGGCCGGCGCATCTGTGGTCGGCCGGTTGGCCAAGGGCGAGCAGCTCGGCGAGAGCGTTGCCCGGCGGAATTTGGCCCGACGACTGTTCGACGGCGGATTCGCCCACCCCCGACCGGCCTCCGAGGGCGAACGGTCACCGGCGCCTCGCGATGTGACCGCGGTGGTGCCGGTGCGAGGTCACCCCGATCAGCTCGAACGAACGCTGGCCGCCCTGGCGGGGGAGGGGTTGGCGGGGATCGTTGTGGTAGACGACTGCTCCGACCCGGCAGACGCCGAGGCGATCGCAGTTGTGGCGCAGCGTTTTGGGGCGCTCCTGCTGCGACGGCCGGTCAATGGTGGGCCGGCTGCTGCTCGGAACACCGGGATGGCTGCGGTGAGGACGCCGCTGGTGGCTTTCGTCGATGTCGACGTCATTCCCGAGGGACGTTGGCTCGTCGATCTGTTGGCGCACCTCGCCGATGGGGCGGTGAGCGCCGTGGCGCCGAGGATCCGGTCCCGGCCGACCGACGGGGGAGTGCGCGACCGATTCGAACGGCGGCACTCGCCGCTCGACCTGGGGACGGCGGAGGCCCGGGTGGCGCCCCGGACCCGGATCGCCTACGTGCCCACGGTGCTGCTCGTGGCTCGGATGGAGGCGATCGACTGCGCGGGCGGATTCGACGACGCGCTCCGCTTCGGTGAGGACGTCGACCTGGTCTGGCGTCTGATCGCCGCCGGTGGAACGGTGCGCTACCAGCCCGAGGCCGCCGCCAGTCACGCACCCCGCAGCTCGTGGTCCGCGTGGGTCAGGCAACGGGTCGGGTACGGCTCGGCCGCGGCGCCGTTGGCCCGGCGGCATCCGGGCGATGTTCCGCCGCTGGCGGTGTCGTGGTGGAGCGTGCTTGCGTGGGGCCTGGCGGCGGCTGGCCGCCCGGTCGCAGGGGTGACGACCGCGGCCGCGTCGACAGCACTCCTGCCCCGCAAGCTGCGAGGACACGTTTCCCACCCGTTTGTCCAGGCGCTGCGGCTGGCCGGTTGGGGGCATGTGCTGGCCGGCCGGTGGATCGCTCGTGCGGTGCTGCGCCCGTGGTGGCCGCTGGCGGTCGCGGCGGCGCTGGTCAGTCGCCAGGCGCGCTGGGCGGTGGTGGCCGCGGCGACGGTGCCGGCGCTGCTGGACTGGGATGCCGAGTTGGGCATCGACCGGGCGCGGTATCTGGTTCTTCGCCTGGCGGACGACGTGGCCTACGGAGCAGGTGTGTGGGTAGGTTGCTGGCGGGAACGTTCGATCGCGGCGTTGCTGCCCGAACTGCGGTCGTGGCCCGGCAGGCGCGCCGACGCGTGACCCCCGAGCGAGCAGCTACCTGATTGGCTCTCTCGCGGTGATCAGGACCCGTCGAGCCATGAGGGCGCTCGCTCGAGCAGGAAGCGGGAGACCTCCTTGCAGCGCTCGAGCTCTTCGCACAGTTGCTGCTGGCCGGTGAACATCTTGGCCAAGGACACTTCTGTGCGAGCGGTCACGGCGATGGTGCGCTCGGGCGCCTCGATCACGGAAGCGGTCGAGTCGATGGCCGACACCTCGACGGGCAGGTCGGGCCCGCCCAGGGCCGCCAGCTCGGTGGCCAGGACCAACAGGTCTGGCAGGTGGTGGAGCGGGGGCAGCGACCAGTTGAACACGATCGGGAAATGAAAGCTGTCCGGCGGGTCTTCGTCGTCGTCGAGGCCGATGACGACGTCCTCGAAGGCCAGCAACACGCGAGGATCGACATCTAGCGACAGGTGTAGGTGGAGAGGACCGTCGCACGCCTCCTCGGGGTGCAATTCGACCTCCCACGTCTGTCGGAGGGAGTAGGTCTCCACGAAGTGACGTTCCTCGTGGATGTGGAACCCGTGCTCTACGGCGTGGTCCTTGAGGTCGGCGACGAAACCTGGGACGTCGATGGCAGCCAAGCTGGGGTCCTCGAGTGCTGACTGAGCTAGGTAGGGGCCGGCTGGGAGCCGGCGATAGCGGTTGCGTCCACGTTAGCCCCCCGAACCAGGGTCGGGGACTCCCGGAATCCCGTGCCGGTGCCTCCCCCGTTCGGGGTACGGACATGGCCGATTTCGGGGGGAAGTGGCTGGCCAACGACCCGCTGGTTCGTGAGGTCGAACGTACTCCCGGGGTGTGACAGTCAAGGAAGGACCCGCGGATCTTGCCGCCACAGAGGCCGCCAGCGGTCGTGCGTCCGCCTCGCGGAGATGCCCGACAGCTAGCGTCGAACATCGTGACCGACGACGAGGTGCTCACCCTCTGCCGCCGGGCAACCCGAGCGGTGGCCGTGTCCTTGGCCTCCCTGCCCGACTGGGGACTCATCCAGGGGAGTGCGCACCAGCACCATAGCGACCTGGCGGCTGACGCGGTGGCGGTCGAGATCCTCACATCGGGTGGTCTGGGCGTGCTGAGCGAGGAGTCGGGGGTGACCAGGCTGGACCGCCCCTTGCTGGCGGTGCTCGATCCGCTCGACGGGTCGAGCAATGCGGCTCAGGGCCTGCCCTGGTTCGCCTGCTCGCTGTGTGTCCTCGACGAGGCCGGCCCCTGGGTCGCGCTGGTCACGAACCTGGCCACCGGGGTGGAGTACCGGGCGGTGAGAGGCGCCGGCGCCTGGAAAGGCGAGTCTCGTCTGGCGAACTCTGGCTGCACGAGCCTGTCCGAGGCCATCGTCGGGCTGTCGGGTCTACCTCCGCGGCACTTGGGCTGGCGGCAGTTCCGGGCCCTGGGCGCCGCCGCGCTCGACCTGTGTGCCGTGGCCGAGGGCGTGCTCGACGCGTGGGTCGACTGCTCGGTCGACGCGCATGGCGTATGGGACTACCTCGCCGGTCAGCTCATCTGCCTCGAAGCGGGTGCCAGTGTTGCCGAGGTGCATGGGCGTGACCTCGTTGTGCTCGATCACGCGGCCAGACGTACGCCGTTGGCCGCCGCGTCGGCCGAGCTGGCGACCGGACTGCTCCGGGCCATGACCGACATGGCTGGCGAGCCCGCTCGATGAGCACCTCCGGGCGAGTGATGGGGCGCTGGGTGCACCGAAGTCGGCGCGCCGGTTACCGCTCCCTGCTCGAGGTCTTCCGGCGTTTACCCGTGTCGCTCCGCCGGTCGGTGGTGCGGTTCGTTGGGCCGTCGTACACGGTCGGCGCGCTGGTGGTGGTGAAGGACGGCAATCGGGTGCTGCTGATGCGGCCGTCCTACCGCAAGGGCTGGGGGCTGCCGGGCGGGATGTTGCAGCGGGGCGAGTCACCGGCGACCGCGGCGGTGCGTGAGGCGGCGGAGGAGCTGGGGATTCAGGTCGAGGTCTGCGGTCCGGGCACGCTCGTGCTGGATGCGGGCCCGCGGAGGATCGACTTCGTGTACCCGGCACAGCCGGTTGGCGAGCGGATGCGACCTCGGAAGGCGTCGGTCGAAGTCTCCGAGTGGGGCTGGTTCGGGATGGACGCGTTGCCCGACCTGCTGCCGGAGGCGCGCTCGGCGTTGGATGCGCTGGAGCGGCGGGCCGACGGCCCGGTGGTGCTGTCGGCGGACACGCCATCGGAGTGGCTGGTGTAAGACTGTCTCCGGGAAGCGTGGGGCCAACTGCTCCGCGTATGTCACGATGTCAGCCCCGGGGCGCTTGGCTCAGTTGGTTAGAGCACCTCCCTTACAAGGAGGGGGTCGGGGGTTCGAGTCCCTCAGCGCCCACCAAGACCGTCTGACCTGCGACGATACATGGTC
>JAXDQG010000112.1:0-5067 GCA_034667945.1 Acidimicrobiia bacterium
ACGTTCGAGGCTGCAAACCGGCGTGTCGCAGCACCGAATCGGGCCGCATGCTAGATCCGATCAGCGGTCCGGATCGCGAAACTTCTCGAAGCGCCACCACTCCTCGCTGTCATACGGTTCGTCACCCCACCAGGCCCGCAGTCGCTCGCCGATCTCGCCCTCATGACCATGGGTCGAGGGGCGATAATAGACCCGCCGTTCGGACGTGCCGATCTCGCCGGCGATCTCCGGCGGCCGATACTCCTGGCGCACGAATCCGTCCGGATCGTTGTGGGGATAGCGGTAGCCGCCGCCTTCTTTCAGCTTGTTGCGCTGGTAGGGATGGACGCTGCGGAGGTAGCCCGGCACCGCGCCGGCGGGGAGATGGTTCGCGTCGTCGAACGCCCTGGAGAGTGCCGCCATCGCGGTGTTCGATTTTGGCGCCGTGGCCAGGTAGATGACCGCGTGGGCCAAGTTCAGCCCCGCCTCCGGTAGACCGACGAATTCGACGGCCCGGGCGGCGGCGTCTGCCACCACGAGAGCGATCGAGTCCGCCATGCCGATGTCTTCCGACGCCAGTATCACCAGTCGACGGGCGATGAAGCGGGCGTCTTCGCCGGCGGCGAGCATGCGTGCCAGCCAATAGAGGCCCGCATCGGGGTCAGAGCCGCGGATGGCCTTGATGAAGGCCGAGATGACGTCGTAATGCTCATCCTCGCCATAACGCAGAACCCGCGTCTGGCGGGCACGTTCCACATCGTCCAGGGTGATCTCATCGCGCCGTTCGACACCCGCCAGGGCCAGCGCCACCTCGAGCGTCGTAAGAGCCGCTCGGGCGTCACCCCCGGCCATGTCGACGAGGTGGTCGGTGGCCTCCGTGGTGGCGGTGGCGTGCTCTGTCCCAAGTGCTCGGTCCACCAGCTCCCGGAGGTCGTCGTCGCTCAGCGGCTCGAGGCGGAAGACGGTTGAGCGGCTGAGGAGCGGGGCGTTGACCTCGAAGAAGGGGTTCTCGGTGGTGGCTCCGATCAACGTGACGATGCCGGACTCAACTGCCGGCAGCAGGGCGTCCTGTTGGCTCTTGTTGAAGCGGTGGACCTCGTCGAGAAAGAGGATGGTTCCGCGGTTCTCTTCGGCGAGACGCTGGCGTGCGGCCTGTATCACCTCGCGGACATCCTTGACCCCTGCCGTGACCGCCGAGAGCGCCACGAACTCACGGTTGGTGCGGGACGCCACCACGCTGGCGAGGGTCGTCTTGCCAGTGCCAGGCGGGCCCCAGAGGATGATCGAGGACAGGCGATCCGTTTCGATCAGTGCTCGCAACGGAGCGCCCGGCCCGAGCAGGTGCGGCTGGCCGACGAGCTCGTCGAGTGTGCGGGGCCGCATGCGGGCGGCGAGGGGCGCCGTCTCGGCCAGTCTCTCCTGAAGGGCGTTCTGCAAGAGATCGTCGCGCCGTTCGGGCGGAGAGGCCTTACGCGCTGGCACGGTCGCGACATTAGGCGTCGGCGGGCTCGCTTGTGGCCGTGAACGCCCAGCACATTGTCATATTTGTCATGCATCGCGGTACGCGATCGACGCTCTGAAAGGCAGACCATCCAGGAGGAAATACATGCTGAAAAGAATCTCGTCCACCCTTCGTCTGTCTGCCATCTTTGGAGCGTGTCTCGTGGTGCTCGGCGGTCTCGGTCTTGCCAATATCTCCAGTGCCGGGGCGAGCCAGGCCACATCAGCCGGCACGGCAACTGCGGCACTTTGTCTCGCTCAGCCGCAGGAAGGCACGTGGGTGAATGTGGATTCTGCGACCCGCAGCGTCACCCGAGCCGAGGTCCGCTTCGCCTGCAATGACACCAACACCAGCCACGAGGTGAACCGGCTCCACCTGTGGGGCAAGTGCCATCCGACGGATTGCGACTGGGGAACCATTCCGTTCACCACCGTCAACTACGACGGGAAGGTGTGGGTCCGAGCGGATTATCACCCCGGATTTGCCACCAAGTCGGTGTGGGCGACGACCTATGAGTTCTCGGGAAAGACCTCCCTGCGGGTCTACGTGTGGACCCATTTCACCGACGGCAGCGGCCGGGCTGATTACGCCAGCGACGAGTGGTTCGCGCGGTTGTGAGCGGTCTGGGCTGCACGACCGAACGTTGAGCTCCAGTTCTTGATTGGGAGGCGCCTCGCGCGATGGGCGTCTCCCTCGGCGTTTAAGCGCCCACCCGTTGCGCTGGCCGCCCCGCCGCGGCCAACGAAAAGGCAGCGCCTGCTGCGTCGAATTCGGCGGCCGTTCGCAGCGAATCGACGTCGAATCGCTGCGTACGCTGCCGAATAAGTGGTTGCCAGGGTGTGTCACCCATTTTCTTGATTTGTGACGAAATGCTGCGAGAAACCCGGGCGCACCGATGCGTGCGAGACTTCGGCGTGGACCGGGCCACGCTCGAAGGGGGAAGGATCGATGGCGCTCAGCACATCGGACAGGGTGGAGATCGAAGCGCTCGTCGCTCGCTACAACAAGGCCATCGATACCGGGGACGCCGAGGCCTGGGCGGCCACCTTCACCAAGGACGGCGCCTTCCACGGCGTCATCGGTGACTTTGCTGGTACCGAGCAGCTCACGGGCATGATCGAGGCGTACGCAACCGAGGAGCAGTTCGCGGATTTCGCCAAGGCTCAGCACTGGGTGACCAACATCGTCATCGATGGAGAAGGCGACGACGCCACTATGTTCGCCCACGTGATGATGGTTTCGCCCGAGCCGGACGGCGGCAAGATCATCCTCGTCGGCCATTATGAGGACCACCTCAGCCGCGTGGACGGGCAGTGGTTGTTCGCCGAACGCAACGTGCGGATTCCTTAGTGGCGTTCCGCTCGGAACCCTTCGGCGACTCAATTGAGCCGGTCGTGGAAGATCGCGATCAACACACGCATGATGAGAATGCTGCTGCAGAACAGCCCGAAATAGCCGAAGAACTCGTACAGCGACGTCTGTCCGGTGAACACCGGGCCGCCCTTGATGGCGATCAGCATCACCGAGACGACACCGACCCCCACGCCGAAGAACGCCAGGATGCTGCGGTTTGCCAGCTTGGTGAGCGTGCGCACGTCAGCGGGGTTCGACAGCAAGCTCACCTGGGCGCGCAGATCTCCTCGAGCCGCGACAGTGGCCAACCGGTCGAATTGACGGGGTAGCCGACGCAAGATCGGTGCGAGGTGCATGACCTCCTCGCGGGCGAACTCGGCGAGACTTCGGGGTTCCAACTGTGAGCGGCCCCAGTCACCGGCAACCGTCTGCGTCTCGGCGATCACAGCGAAACCCGGGCTCAGCGTGGTGAGCGTCCCCTCCAGCGTCATCAGCGCCCGGAAGAAGGTGCTGAACTCGGCAGGAAGCGATATCCCCGACGAAAACAGCACGGCCAGCAGATCATTGAACATGGCCGCCGTCGGCATCGCCCCGGGTCCGAGATGCTTGGCCATGAACCGGGCCAGAGCCCGCTCGAACTGGTCATCGTCGAACCCTGGACGGACGGTGGCGACGTCCAGCACCGACTGCCGGAGCAGCGACGGATCCTGCTGACTGACGGCGAAGAGCATCGTGCGTAAGGCCGACTGCTGGATCGGATCGAGTCGGCCCACGGCCCCGAAGTCGATCAGCCCCAGGCCACCTTCTTTCAACACGAAGACATTGCCGGGATGCGGGTCGGCGTGAAAGCGGCCGTCCATGAGCATCTGCTGGAGCGACAGTCTCAGCAGCTTGTGGGCCAAGTCGACCCGATCGACGCCCATGGCATCGATCTCCGCCACCCGACGCACGCTGATGCCCTCCAGGAACTCGATCACCAGGACCGAGTGTGTTGACAGCTCGGTGTGAATGCGGGGGATCCGCACCCCCGACGACTCGGGTGTGGCGGTCCCTATCTCGAGGGCGTTGCGGGCCTCGACTCCGTAGTCGAGCTCCTCCCGGAGGCGGGCGGAGAACTCGTCCACCAGCTCGTCCACGCCATACTCGGCGGCCCACGTCACCCGGGCCTGGATGGCCTGCGCCAGCTGTTGCAGGACGTCGAGATCGCGCTCCACCGACTCCGCGATGCCAGGGCGTTGGACCTTGACAACCACAGCTTCACCCGTGCGGAGCCGGGCCCGATAGGCCTGCCCGATCGAGGCGGCGGCGATCGGCTCCCAGCTGAACTCGGCGAAGACCTCAGATACCTTGGCACCCAGCTGGGCCTCCAGCATCGGCTCGATCTCGCTTCGTGGAGCGCTGCGGACGTCGTCCTGGAGACGCGACAGCTCAACCACCATCGGTGGGGGCAACAGGTCGGAACGGGTCGACATCACTTGTCCGAGCTTCACGAACATCCCACCCGCCTCCTCCAAGGCCCGCCGAAGGCGTACCTCGAGCGAGACCCGGGCAGTGAGGGAGTCGTCAGGCTCGTGCTCGGTGTCGTCCAGACGAATCGACCGGCCCAGTCCGTTGCGAGCGGCGATGCGGGTGATCTGCAGATAACGGCCGACCCGCGCCGAGCGCCGGCGCAGCGCTTTGAGCGGCCGCGGCACCGATGACAGCAGCGTCTGGGTGCGCACCAGACTGCCCGGTTTGGCGAGCATCTCGATCCAAACAGTGGCCGACATCGTGAAGAACGCCGAGAAGAGCCAGAGGTCCCGGGTGAACCCTGCGCTGCCATGCTCGTGATTTCGGGCGAGGACGACCGCGAGTGTGGCCCCTATCAGCCAGCCGGCCAGTCCCGAGACGACAACGGCAGCCAGCGAGCGTCGAGCCCCCAGCAGGCGACTGGCGGCAACCGCCACGGCCATGATCCCGACCAGCGAGACAACCAGCCGCGGGCCGGTCACCAGATCGGTCAGTGCCGGTACCGCGGCAGTGAGTCCCATCCTTTCCATCGCCACCTCCGCTCATGGGACAGCAACCTGATGCTCCTGTTCGCCTCACCTGCGCTCAACGGATCACCGGCATAATTCCCCCGGTGCCATTGTGGCGACCGGAGACAGATTCCGTGCGGTCATACACGGTCAAAAGACGCCGCCGTTCAGCGTGTCGGCCGCCTGGCCCAATCGCGTTCAGTGAGGAAACCATTG
>JAXDQG010000113.1:0-6094 GCA_034667945.1 Acidimicrobiia bacterium
GAACCCGCCGACCAGCTCCTGCTCGGCCTCTACCAGGTCGAACGGCGGTCGGTTGAGCTCGGCCGTACCGGCGATGAGAAAGATGGCGGCCGGCACGAAGCCAACGGTGAACACCGCCCAGTTCGCCACGGAGCGGAACCCGTCGCCTGCCTGGGCGACGACGATCTCGTGCGTGGAGAGCGCTCCGGTCACCAGCAGGACCGATGCCAGAGAGAGGCCGAGCGCCGCTTCGTACGAGACGATCTGCGCGCTGGCCCGCACCGAGCCCAGCAGCGGGTACTTGGAGCCTGATGCCCAACCGGCGAGCATGACGCCGTAGACGCCGATACCCGACATGGCCAGGAAGAACAGGATGCCTACGGGGGGATCGGCCAGCTGTAGCAAGGTGCGGTGGCCGAAGAGGCTCACGGTGCCGTCCCCGCTGTGGAAGTTGCCCCCGATCGGCACGATGGCGAAGGTCAGAAAGGCCGGGACCAGCGCCAAGAGCGGCGCCAGCCGGAACACTCGGCGCTCGGCCCTGTCGGGGAGCAGGTCTTCTTTGAAGAACAACTTGATGCCGTCGGCCAGGGTCTGCAGCAATCCCCACGGACCGGCCCGGTTCGGACCGATGCGGTGCTGCATGTCGGCGATGATCTTGCGCTCGAACCAGACCATCAGCATGACGCCGATGAGCAACAGTCCGAAGGTGATGAACACCTTCAACAGGGTGATCAGCACCACGGCCAGGCCGACGCCATCGGAGTAGAGCGGATCACCCATCAGTCACGTGCCGCCATGGTGTCGATGCGGACGTCGGTCACCGCGCTGTCGACCGAGATCAGGCGGTTCACCTCGGCGCCGGGCACATTAGCCACGATCGCCGCCGTGCCCCGTCCAACGGTCGGGTCGGCCACCGCGGCAAGTTCGATGGAGCCCGCAGGCGAGCTGACGCGCACCTGTCGACCAGGCTCGATGCCGAGGCCGGCGAAGTCTTCCGGGTGCAGGCGCACGGTGGGCGATTCGATCAGTGCCGCCAGCGAGGGCGAATGCGTGGTGAGGACGGCACCGTCGTACATGCGCCGGCCGGCCACGAGCCGCAACGCAGATGGGTCCAGCGCCCGAACGGTGGGAGCCTTCACCGCTGCGAAGGGCACCGAGGTGCCGAAGGCGAGGCCACCGTCATCGGTGACGTCGAGGTCGCGATGGGAGGGGCACAGCCGGCGGATCTCCTGCCAGATGCTGTCAATCGAATCGACGCCCAGATCGCCATCCAGCCGAAGCGCCAGCTCGGTGGCGATCATCCAATCGGCCCGAGCAGCACCGGGAGGCGTGACCTTCTGGCGAAGCGGTAGGACCCGGCCCTCGAGGTTTGTCGTCGTACCGTCGACCTCGGCCCACCCGGCCGCGGCCAGCACGACGTGCGCCCGGGAGGACGAGTCGGTCAGGAACTGGTCGACGGCGATCACCGTCGAGGCCCCCTCGAGGGCTCGCTCGGCCAGTGAGCGGTCTGGGAAGTCGTTGACCGGGTCGGCCCCCAACAGGACGAGGACCTCGATCTGGCCGGCGGCGGCCGCCTGCAGGATGCCCGTGGCGTCGAGCCCGCGATCTTTCGGGACGGACTGCCACGCCTCGGCCAACTCGGAACGCTCGCCCACCACCTGACGACCGGGCAGAAGGCCTGGCGCCAGACCCATGTCGAGCGCGCCGAAGACGTTGCCCCGCACCAGCGCGGGAAGGAAGCGAGCCTCGGGAAGGGCCTCGTGCAGCATGGAGGTGGCCGCGGCGATGGCGGTGGCGTCCTCCGACAGCGCGGGCCGGCCGACGACCACCGTGACCGGGCCGGCATCGGCCTTCATGAAGCCACGGTCGAGCAGACTGCGCACGGCTTCGGCCAAGTCTCCGGGCAGGCAGCGCACCGACTGGGACGCGTGCTTCGTCAGACCGGTGGGGGCCGCGCCGATCTCGACCAGCTTCGCGCCGTCCTCCACGATGGCATGGCGAAGGCGCAGGTAGAGAACGGGCAGTTGCTCCTTGGGGTCGGGGCCGAGCAACACGATGGTGCCCTTCGGAGCGCACGCCTGGGCGATTGTGGCCCGTGGCAGCGACTGCACCAGGTCGGCCGGGAGCCCATCGCCCAATTGGGCGTCGGTGTTATCGGTGCCGATGACCGCCTTGGCCAATTTGGCCCAGGCGTACTGGCTCTCGTTGGACAGCCGGGCGCCGCCCAGCACGGCCACGGATTGCGGTCCCTGGTCAGCGACGGCCGTGCGGATGGCCCGAGCGGCCGCGGCGAGCGCTTCGGACCAGCGGACCTGCTGGAGCTGGCCGCCCTTGCGTACCATCGGCTCGCCGAGGCGATCCGGATGGTTGACCGCTTCGAAGTTGAAGCGGCCCCGGTCGCAGAGCCAGCTCCAGTTCACGGCGTCGTTGTCGACACCGAGGGACCGCAGGACCCGGTTGCGGGACGACTGCACCGTGACCGAGCAACCGACGGCGCAGCCCTGACACGTCGATTCGACCTCTTCGAGGTCCCAGGGGCGCGCTCGGAAGCGGTACGGAGCGGCCGTCAAGGCGCCGACCGGACAGATCTGCACGGTGTTGCCGCTGAAATACGAGCGGAACGGCTCGTCGGGGAAGGTGTTGACCTCGGTGTTGGCGCCACGATTGATGAAGTGGATCAGCGGGTCGCCGGCCACTTCCTTGGCGAACCGGGTGCAACGGTCGCAGAGGATGCACCGCTCACGGTCCAGATAGACCAGCTCGGAGATGGCGACGGGCTTCTCGTAGTGCCGCTTCTCCTCGATGAAGCGACTCTCGCCCGGACCGTAGGCCATCGTCTGGTCTTGCAGCGGGCACTCGCCACCCTTGTCACAGACAGGGCAGTCGAGCGGGTGATTGATGAGCAGGAACTCGAGCACCCCGTCCTGCGCCTTCTTGGTGCGCTCCGAGGTGGTGTCCACCTTCATGCCGTCCGAGACCGGGATCATGCAGCTCGGCTGCAGGGCGGGCCCCCGCCCGGTGTCGATCTCGACCAGGCACATCCGGCACATGCCGACCGGCTTCATGCGGTGGTGATAGCAGAACCGCGGGATATAGACGCCGTCCCGTTCGGCGGCGTCGATGACCAGCTCGCCCGGCTTGGCCTCGAGCTCTTTTCCGTCGATGGTGACGGTGACCGTGGACTTGGGCGGCGCGTCAGACATGGGCCGGCTCTTGGGGTTCGACGGTGAAGGGGATGTTGACCGTCCGACGGGTGATGCGAGCTTCGAACTCGTGGCGGAACCGGCGGATGGCGCTGACCACCGGCGCAACAGCAGAAGGACCGAGCGGGCAGATGGTGGTCTGACGGGGCGGGAAGGGCACGGGCGCTACGCCGGCCTCTTCCCATCCGGCCGAGGGGTAGGGACCGGGGCTGATGTTGTCTCCGATGTCGAGCAGCAAATCGATGTCGGAGCTGCGTCCGTGACCATCGAGGATGCGCCGCAAGACCGTCTCGAGCCATCCTGTGCCCTCGCGGCACGGCGTGCACTTACCGCACGACTCGCGAGCGAAGAAGCGGACCACACGCAGGGTGGCCTGCACGGCGTCGGTCGTATCATCCATGACCACGATGGCCCCGGAGCCCAACATGGATCCGGCTGCACCGACGGGGCGGGCCTCGAGGGGCAGGTCCAGCTGTTCCGGGAAGAACCAGGGTGCCGAGCCGCCTCCCGGGATGAACATCTTCAAGGCATGTTCGCCGCTACGCATGCCCTGGCAGAACTGCTCGTCGAAGAACAGATCACGGAAGGTGGTCACGCCGTGCTGCACCTCGTAGACGCCGGGGCGCTTCACATGCCCGGAGATGGCGAAGAGCCGGGTGCCGGGTGAGGTTTCGCTGCCGTACTGCTTATAGGCGTCGGCCCCGTGACGCAGCAACCACGGGAGATTCGACAGTGTCTCGATGTTGTTGACGATCGTCGGTTTGCCGTACAGGCCGATGGCCGCCGGGAAGTACGGCGGCTTGAGCCTCGGCATGCCGCGATTGCCCTCGAGCGACTCGATGAGCGCGGTCTCCTCGCCGACGATGTAGGCGCCGGCTCCCCAGTGCAGGCAGATGTCCACGCTGAAGTTGCTGCCCAGGATGTTCCGACCGATGTAGCCGGCCGCATAGGCGTCGTTGAGCGCTTGCGCCACCCGCTCCTGGGCCAGCGCCATCTCGCCCCGGATGTAGAGGAAGCACTGCGAGAGCCCTGCGGCGTAGCAGGCGATGAGGCAACCCTCGATCAGTTGATGAGGGTCACGCTCCATGAGCGGCCGGTCCTTGTAGGTGCCGATCTCACTCTCGTCGCCGTTGACCACGAGGTAGCGAGGCCAAACGCCGGCCGGTGCGAAGCCCCACTTGACCCCGGCCGGGAAGCCCGCTCCCCCACGACCGAGCAGGTTGGCGTTGCGGACCTCTTCGTGCACGTCTTCGGGCGTTCGGGCGAGGGCCCGGCGCAGACCTTCGTAGCCGCCGGTGGCCAGGTACCTGTCGAGGGTGTGGCTGTCCGGGTAGCGGAAGCGCTCGCAGACGATGTGGACGATGGGAGGAGCCATGTCAGCGACCCTCTGACAGCCAGGCCGGCGCGGTGGCTGAGTTGGGATCGGCATTGCCGGCCCGTTGGTCGGGCCGGAGGTGCTGCCGCACCCGGGCCAGCACACCATGTGGAGGGATGTCGCCCGTGTCGTTCGAGCGGGTGGGCACCGTTGTGCGCCCGTGGCGTCGCAGGTCGTCGACGATCTGGTCGAAGTCGTCGTTGGATACCCGGTGGAAGTAGCGGTAGTTGATCTGCAGGCAGGGTGCCTCGGTACAGGCTGCGATGCACTCGGCGTCCTCGAGCGTGAACAGGCCATCCGACGTGGTCTGTCCGGGATGGACGTCGAGTGTCTTCGATGCGTGCTCGAGCAACTCATCCGCGCCGAGCAGCATGCAGGCCACCTGAGTGCAGATGTTGACGTGGTAGGTGCCGACCGGGTGGCGCTTGAACATCTCGTAGAAGCTTGCCGTGCCGAGCACTTCGGCGGGTGTGATGCCCACCAGCTCGGCGAGGTGCGTCATGGCGTCATCCGTCAGCCAGCCGTCCTGCTCCTGGGCCAGGTGGCAGAGCGGAATGAGGGCCGAGCGGGGTACCGGGTAGCGGTCGATGATCTCGCGGGCCAGGCGCTCGTTCTCCGGGGTGAGCCGAGGCATCAGCGGTCTACCTCGCCCATGATCGGGTCGACCGACGAGATGATGGCCACCGTGTCGGCGATGAGCCCCTCAGCCATCATGTGAGGCAGGCACTGCAGATTCACGAAGCTCGGCCCCCGGATGTGCATGCGATAGGGCTTGGCGGTTCCGTCGGATACGAGATAGCAGCCAAGCTCGCCCCGGGGCGATTCCACCGCTACGTACACCTCGCCCTCGGGCACCCGGAAACCCTCGGTGAAGATCTTGAAGTGATGGATCAAGGCCTCCATCGACTCGTCGATGCGGGCCCTCGGGGGCGGAGTGACTTTCTTGTCCTGCAGTCGATAGTCGCCGGCCGGCATGTGCTCGACGATCTGGCGCACGATGCGGATCGACTCGCGGATCTCGTTGAGGCGGATGGCATAGCGGTCGAAACAGTCGCCGAAGGTCCCCACGATGACGTCGAACTCCACGTCCTCATAGGCCAGATACGGAGCGTTCCGGCGCAGGTCCCAGGCGTAGCCGGTCGAGCGGAGGATAGGCCCGGTCGCACCGAGGTCGATGGCTTCCTCGCCGGTGATCACGCCGACGCCCTGCAGCCGGTCACGCCAGATCGGCTGCCCCGTGAGCAAGGTGTCGAGATCTTCGAGGTGGGGCTCGATCTCGGCCAGTAGCTGCATCACGTCGTCTTCCCAGCCGTCGGGAAGGTCGGCCGCCACACCGCCCGGCCGGATGAAGTTGTGGTTCATGCGCAGGCCGGTGATCTTCTCGAGTAGGCGCAGCGTCTCCTCACGATCCCGCCAGCCGTAGATCATCATCGAGACCGCGCCGAGATCCATGCCGTTGGTGGCGAGGAAGAGCAGGTGGCTGCTCATGCGGTTCAGCTCGCACATCAGCATCCGGATCCACGTCGCGCGCTCCGGG
>JAXDQG010000114.1:0-5141 GCA_034667945.1 Acidimicrobiia bacterium
CCCCCTGTACCCGCCGTCATGTTCGCCGCCGCTGCGATGCCGCGCCAGCCCGTCGCCATTCGGTCGAACCGGACGGAGCGGATACGTTGGCACCGTGTCAGACAGCGAGGGCGGAGCAGGCCCCGCCTGGTTCACCGGTGCGCTCGAGCAGCTTCCGGACCGGGGCGAGGTCGAGGTCGAGGGTTGCCCGGTGCGCTGGCTGGCCTGGGGTGACCGGAGCCTGCCGACCTTGGTGTTGGTCCACGGTGGAGCGGCCAATGCCTTCTGGTGGACCTTCATCGGGCCGCTGCTGGCGGACGAGTACCGAGTGGTGGCGCCCCACCTCAGCGGTCACGGCGACAGCGGCTGGCGTGACACCTACCGGACCGAGCTGTGGGCGGAGGAGCTCCTGGCAGTGGCAGCCGCAGGCGGTGGCACGAGCCCGCGGCGGCCCTACATCGCCGGCCACAGCCTCGGCAGCCAGGTCACCGCAGTGGCGGCGGCCCGACATGGCGACACGGTCGCGGGCGCAGTGCTCATCGACTTCGGGCTCCGCTCCCGGGGCGAGCGCAGCCAGAGCGCCCAGCGGGCCGATCGGAGCTACCGCGACTGGCCGACGCGGGCCGAGGCCCTGGCCAGGTTCCGGGTCATTCCGTGGCAACCCTGCGAGAACGACTTCATCGTGCGCCACATCGCCGAGCAGTCGGTCGTGCAGCGACCCGACGGGCGTTGGGGCTGGAAGTTCGACCCGAATCTGTTCGGCCGATCCATCGAGCGCTACCTGGGCGACTACCTGACAGACATCCGCGTGCCGGTCGCCTTGTTGCCGGGCCGCGACAGCCGGGTGGTTCCGCCGGAGATCACCTCGCGGGTGCTGGCCACGCTCCTACGCCCGGTACCCGTGGTTCCCATTCCGGCCGCCCATCACCACGTGATGCTCGACCAGCCGTTGGCCTTTGTGGCCGCCCTCCGAGCCGTGCTGGCCACATGGAGCACGCCGGCTCCCTGACGAGCGCGCCCATGGCCCATGGGTTTTTTGCCGGCGTGCTGGTCAGGCCGAACGGCCGTACAGGGCCAACAGACGGGTCTGCAGATCGGCGTCATCGGACACCGGCACCGGCGGGTCGAAGTAACCCGACGCCGCCAGCTCCTCGACGTGCGGTGCCGTCCGGTCGTAGACGACCCGGACCAGCTCGCTGTCGAGCGTCTCATCCCCGCCGATCGCCCGGGCCAGATCCCACGCATGCACCAGCAGGTCGGCCGTCAGCTCCCAGCCGTAGCCGGCAGCACGACGGTCTCCGTAGGAGAGATGCACGGTTCGTTCCAGGGCGCCGGGCGCGGTGAAGGCCGCCCAGCCAGCCTCCGAGACGTCTTCCCACATCTCGAAGGGCTCTTCACCGAGATGATCGCCCTCGAAGCGATTGCCGACCTCCGCAATGGTTGCGCCCGCCAGCAGGGGCGGCACCCAGAGCAGCTCGACGACCAGATGATTGACCAGCTGCCGGACTTCCCACTGGGCGCACGGCGTGCGGCCGTGCCACTGGTTCGGGTGAACCGCGGCAACCCGGCGACCGAAGTCATCCAGCGCCCGTCGATGCAACACGAGAAGATCGCTCACGACCTGAACTACCTGCTCTCGGAACTGAAGTCCACGGTAGAGCAGCCAAGGCGCGATTGGAACCGCTCGCGGACTTCATAACAGCCCGCCCGGTGATTGAGTAGACAGTCGGGCGTGAAGGTTGGCGTCGTCCCCATCAACGCCGGGCCGTACATCGGACCGGACTTCCTCGGTCGCTTCGGACGCTTGCTCGAAGACCTGGGCTTCGAGTCGGTCTGGACCTTCGAGCATGTGATTGTGCCCGACAAGTACGCGTCCGTGTATCCCTACAACCCGAGCGGCAAGCTCGCCGTGTCCGGCTCGGACCGCTTCGTCGACCCGCTGATTGCGCTCGCCTGGGTGGCCGCCTGCACCGAGAACCTGCGGCTGGGCACCGGCGTGAACATCCTCTCGCAGGTCAACCCGCTTTACCTCGCCAAGCAGGCCTCCTCCATAGACCACCTCTCGGGTGGCCGCTTGATGCTCGGCCTCGGCGTGGGCTGGCTGCGCGAAGAGTTCGATGCACTCGGTGTTCCGTTCGAGCGCCGGGGTGAGCGGGCGGATGAGTACATCGACGCCATGACGCAGGCGTGGTCGGGCCAGACCGTCGACATCCGGGGCGACTTCGTGAACTGGCACGGCTGGTCGATGCTGCCCACGCCCGTTCAGCAGCCGCGCATCCCGATCATCGTCGGAGGTACCTCGCCGGCCGCCATCCGGCGGGTGGTGCAGCGGGGCGACGGCTGGTACGTCATCCATCGCGACCTGGAGCACTTCCAGCAGCTGATGGACCAGCTGCGGGCCGAGGCTGACCGGCAGGGGCGCGACCCGTCCGAACTCGAGATCACTGCGTACTGGAACTACCACCGGGAGGGCATCGCCGGCGCCGAGGCCTATGGCGAAGCCGGCGTGTCCCGACTGCTCGTCAATGTGCAGGCCCTACGCATGGGCCGGCCCGAGGAGGCGGTCACCAAGTTCGCCGAAGAGGCGTTGACGCAACTCTGAGACCGCGCGGCTCGCCACGTCGTCGAGATCATGCCCCTGGTCGGTGTGCCGGGTTTTCGGGCGCGCCGGTGCTCGATTCGTACAGCGCTGTCGCGCATCACGGGAAGCGCGGGCGCGTCGAAACACAGATGTCATGCCAGATACTCGGGACAATTCGTAGCAATCGCGCCATCTCCCCGCCGATCGTCGCCGTAGTGATATGCGGTGTAGTGCGGCAGAAGGGGCAGACGATGTCACATTGGCACGCGTCGCGATGGACGCGTTTGGCAGCCGGTTTCGCAATCACCACGGTGGCGCTGGTTCCGACCAGCGCCGTCTCCGGTGAGGAAAGGGGTGGCACCACTTTTGAGCGTAGTGATCTCGTTTCCGATGTTCCCGGGCGAGCGGAGGTCACCGATCCAAATCTGGTGAATGCCTGGGGTCTTTCAGCCGGACCTGCTACCCCTATCTGGGTCGCCGACAATGGCACTGATGTCTCGACTCTCTATCGGGGAGCGACTGTGTCCGAATCCGCAACGTCGGTTCTCCCGCTGGTCGTGAACATTCCCAATGGCGCTCCTACCGGTACGGTATTCAACGGCACCACCGGGTTCGTGGTCGGACGTGACGATGCAAGCGCTCCAGCGCTCTTCCTGTTCTCTTCGGAGAACGGCTCCATCGACGGGTGGGCGCCCAACGTCCCGTCGATGGCGTCGACCGAGGCCCAGTCGGCCGTCACGGTCCCCGAGGCGGTGTACAAGGGACTGGCCATAGCAACGACACCGAGCGGCCCCAGGCTGTACGCAGCCAATTTCCACGCCGGCACGGTGGACGTATTCGATAGCTCATTCACGCCGATTCATGACCCGGGTGCCTTCGTCGACCGTAGGCTGCCGCATGACTACGCGCCCTTCAACGTACAAGAGTTGAACGGGCGTTTATACGTGACCTACGCCCAGCAGAGCGATGATCGCCATGATGATGTCGCTGGCGCGGGCCACGGATTTGTCGACGTGTTCGACACGTCGGGCAAGCTCCTGAAGCGACTCGCACGAAGCGGTCGACTGAACTCGCCATGGGGCCTTGCTTTGGCACCGGACAGCTTCGGACGATTCAGCCACGCCTTGCTTGTGGGCAACTTCGGCGACGGTCGAATCAACGCTTACAACGCCGACACAGGAGCCTGGCTAGGCCAGCTTCGGGACGAGGACCATAAGCCGATAACCATTGACGGATTGTGGGCGCTTCGCATCGGCAACAGCGCGTTCGGCGGAACCGAGAGCCTTGTCTTCAGTGCCGGTCCGGATGATGAGAAGCATGGCCTCCTAGGCCTTATATCCGCACAACCCGAGAACGGTTGAGCGACTTCGACCCTGATGATCGGGCCATGGCTGGCTGATTCGCCCCTTTGCCGAGGCTCGATCGGCCGCCGCACCGGCACGGACCACTGGTCACCACTACAAGCAGCGCGTGGCGGTGACCAGTAGGTCCGGTGCGGGTTGTCCCGTCAACCGGCGCCAGCACGCCGCGCTGGGTTCCCGCTCGTTTCGTCACCGAGCAAAGTGGCCGGCGACGGCCAGATCCATGGTTTCGTCACCGGCGCATCGAAATCGAGCCGCGCCCGCAGCTGCCGTCGCGAATGTCACGGCATCTGCCTGCGAGCAGCCGAGCTGGGCTGAGGAGCAGCGCTGAGCCCCGGCCGGTCGCCCTGACCAACGACCCCTTAGAGCTGCGGCGGATCCGGCGAGCGGAAGGCCAGGTAGCCGGCAGCCGCCAGCGCTGCGGCGATCGTCAATAGCCACCCAAGCTCGCTGACGACGCCTCCACTGGCCGCATCCACCACGAACAGACCCCCGGCGACGATGACCGTGAGCAGCAGGATCGCCCGGCCGACGTTGCCCTCGAGCAGCGAGCGATACCGCCCCGCTTTCGATGGCTGGGCCATGCCGGCCGGGGCCAGCCGGTTCATCGTGGCCGGGGGACGGGATGTGGCGCCGGCCGCCGCGGCTGATCCCGGCCCCAGGAGCGGCAGCGCCGCTCGGGTTGACGCCCTCCGCCTCAACGCCACCACCAGCGGTCCCAGCAGGCACATCGCCGCTGAGGCCGCCAATACAAAAATCAACCAACGCATCGACGCTGCCCTCCGCCGGGCCGCCCGAAATCCGCCTTCGAGCTGCGCAGATCATAATGACGATCAGCTGTAAAACAATGCGTCCGCAACAATCTGCGGCCGATCACGGGTAGTTTCTCTTTCCTTGCGCCTCTATGACAGTTGTATCCCGAACAAGACTGTCCGCCTGGTTCACCTGGGGTGACGCGCCACAGCGTCACACATGACGACCTGTTAAACATGACGACGTATCACACATGACGACGTACGGGCGGTGAGGTCCGCAGCAGCCGGAAGGGCACACCTTTGTCCACGTCGGGTTCTCGCGGCAGTCCCAGGATCCGCTCGGCGATGATGTTGCGCTGGATTTGGTCGGTGCCACCGCCGATCGAGGTGAAGTACGCGTTCAGGTGCGAGTAGTTCGCATCGGCAGCCCTCTGCGACGAGGGCCCGTCCAGCAGTGCCTCCGCG
>JAXDQG010000115.1:0-4859 GCA_034667945.1 Acidimicrobiia bacterium
CGGCGGTGTCGTCATCGCCTCGGACCTCCACCTCGGCCCCATCGCCACCTACGCCTCTCAGGCCGCGGCCGCCGAGCTCGCCCGTCGCATCGACGACTGGCGCGGCCCCGGCGCGGTCGTCCTCGCAGGCGACGTCTTCGAGCTGTGGGCCTCGCCTGTCGACTCGCCGATCCCCGCGCTCGATGCACACGCGGAGCTGGCCGCCGTGCTCGAGGAGTTCGCCCGTGCCGACGGCCACCAACTGGTCATCGTGCCCGGCAACCACGACGGCCGCCTGGCGTGGGACGAGAACGCAGTCCACGCCCTGCGCCAGCGCTTCCGGGCCGAAGTGGCCCTGGCCGTCGACGTCGAGATCGAGCCGGCCGACCATAACGGGCAGGTCCAACGCGTCCGCATCGAGCACGGCAACCAGCTCGACCCGCACAACGCCTTCGTCGATCCCCGCAGCCCACTGGACCGGCCCTTCGGTTTCCACGTCACCCGGCTGATCGTCCCCGTGGTCGAGCGAACCGGCAGCTCCGAAGGCTCGCCGGGATGGATGGAGGGCCTGCACGAACTGGACGATCCCGGCGACGCCGCCGCCATGTTGGGCTCGCGCCTGGTCTATCGCCAGCTGGCTCGACACCTGTGGTGGCTGGCGGTGCCGTTCCTCGTCGTGCTGGCCCTACGGGTTCCCCTGCTCGTCGCCCTCCTCAGTCATCAACCCTGGCTGGGCGCCCACGCGCTCCACGCGGCCGATCTCGCCCTCGACGTGGGCGTCCTGCTGCTCGTCACCCTCGCCCTGGTCGGCGTCGGTGTCGCCCTGGTGGCCCGGCGCGCCTTCCGTTCGCTGGCCTCGTTGGATGTTGGCGAACGGGGCGAAGGCCTCAACGCGGCTGCCCGTGCCAGGGCCGCCCATCTCGCAGCCACCGGTTACGCCGGCTACGTCTCCGGCCACACCCACTACCCGGAGCTCAGCGAGGTGGCCGGGGGAGCCTTCTATGCCAACACCGGCAGTGGCGGCCGGATGGTGTCCCGACGACGGGCCCGGCTGGGCCTGCCGCCCGTCTACCTGCACACCCGCCACATCTCCTACGTGGTGCTGGAGAACGAATCCGGCGGCCTGGTCGCCCGCCTCGTGTATCGGCGGTCCCCCGAACGGGACGGCACCTGGCTGGAGCGACTGGTGGCGACGCGCGACCAGTCCAGGGTCGGTCAGCTGGCCGTCGTGGCCACCTACCCCGATGGTCCCCCGTGGCCGCTCCCGCCGTGCGAAGGCATCGCCCCCGCTCGCCGCCCTCGCCGGCTGGCGGCCGTGGCGCTTGGCCTCGCTGGCGTGGTGAACCTGGTGTCCGCGCTCACGCCTCCGCTGCGTGACCGCCTGAACGGCCTCGGCGAAGTGCTGCCCCTCACGGTTCCGGCCGCGGCCGGTGTCTTGGCCGCGCTCTCCGGTGTGGGCCTTCTGCTCCTGTCGAGAGGCGTCCGGCGCGGACAGCGCCAGGCCTGGCTGGCGGCCATCGTTCTCCTCGGCGCCTCGGTGGTCCTGCACGTCGTCAAAGGACTCGACCTCGAAGAGGGTGCCATCACGGCCGGCGTCGCCGCCTACCTGCTCGTCAAGCGGCAGCACTTCCGCAACGTCGCCAACCGCTCCGACTGGCTGCGCGGGCTCGCCCCGCTGGTGGCGGCGGGGTCCGTGGTGGTCGCCTGCGCCGCCGCCCTGGCCGAGCTGACCGGCGCTCAACAGTCGGTCGCCCAAGCCCTGCTGGCCTCCGCCGAGCGCCTGGTGGGCTTCCAACAGCTCCCGCTCGACGGCCATCTCGGCGACGCCCTGGCCGTGGCGTTGCCGCCGATCGGCATCGTGCTGATCGGCCTCGCCGGCCTCGTGCTGGTGCGTCCCGCCACGGAACCCCGCCGGCGTCGGCGGCTCGGCGGACCCGAGCTGGCCGGCCAGGGTGAGGTGGGGCGTGATCTGGAGCGGGCCCGGAAGGTCGTCCGCCGCTACGGGGCCGACACCCTGGCCTATTTCGCCCTGCGCGACGACAAGCAGTTCTTCTACTGGGGCGACAGCGTGGTGGCGTTCGCCGTTCATCACGGCGTCTGTCTGGTCTCGCCCGATCCGATCGGTCCTGCCTCTGAGCGGGTGGCGGTCTGGCGGGCGTTCCGCTCCTTCGCCGACGGGCACGGCTGGTCGATCGCCGTCATCGGCGCCTCTGCCGGCTGGCTGCCCGTCTACCGGCGTGACGGGTTGGTCGACCGGTACATCGGCGACGAGGCGGTCGTCGACGTCCGCCGGTTCCGCCTGGAGGGCAAGCGCAACAAGGCGCTTCGCCAGGCCGTCAACCGGGTGGCGCGCAACGGCTACCACGTCGAGTTCCATGACCCTGCCGAGCTATCGGAAGACCTGGCCGAGGAGCTGCGTCGGCTGATGACCCACAGCCGACGGGGCGAGGTCGAGCGGGGCTTCTCGATGACGCTGTCCCGCCTCTTCGAGCCGGCCGACACCGGGCTGCTGCTGGCAGTGGCCTTCGATGCAGAAGGCCGCCCGGCCGCCTTCTGTCAGTACGTGCCGGCGCCGGCCATCAACGGTTGGTCGCTCGATCTCATGCGCCGGGCCGACGGGCCGCAACCGAATGGTCTGACCGATTTCGTGCTGGTCGAGACCATTCGCCATCTCCAGGAGAACGGGGCCACCGGCCTCGGCCTGAACTTCGCCGCCATGCGGGCCGTGCTGGCCGGCGAGGCCGGCAGCCGATTGGAGCGCCGCGTGCTCGAACAGCTGTCCGAGACCATGCAGATCGAGTCGCTGTGGCGGTTCAACGCCAAGTTCAATCCAGATTGGCACCCCCGCTATCTGGTCGTCGACGGCGCAGAGCATTTCGCTGCCGCCGGCGCGGCCGTAGCCACCGCGGAGTCGCTGTGGGAGCTTCCGGTGGTCGGCAAGTTCATGCGGTCACGGCGCCCGGCCTGCGACACGCAGCGCCCCGAGGCCGAGACTCCCGGCACGGTTGAGCAGGGCCTCCATCGCTAGATTGGACAGGTCCCCGGCCAACGGAGTGCCAGTCCCATGAGCGCTGAGAACCGCCCTTATCCCGACGTCCCGGTGCGGGCCGACTATCCCGGCATCGAGCGTCGTGTGCTTCGGTTCTGGAAGGACGACGGCACGTTCCAGGCGTCCATCGAACAACGGGCGGTCGAGAGCGAATACATCTTCTTCGACGGCCCGCCGTTCGCCAACGGCCTGCCGCATTACGGCCATCTGCTCACGGGTTACGTCAAGGACGTCGTGCCCCGTTACCAGACGATGCGGGGTCGGCGGGTGCCCCGACGCTTCGGCTGGGATACCCATGGTTTGCCAGCCGAGATGGAAGCGGAGAAAGAGCTGGCGCTCTCGGGCCGCAAGGCCATCACCGACTATGGCATCGACCGCTTCAACGACTATTGCCGTACTTCAGTCCTGCGCTACACGCGTGAATGGGAAGAGTATGTCACCCGCCAGGCCCGCTGGGTCGACTTCAAGCATGACTACAAGACGATGGACGTGTCCTACATGGAGTCGGTCATGTGGGCGTTTTCCGAGCTCTGGAAGAAGGGGCTCGTCTATGAGGCCTATCGCGTCATGCCCTATTCCTGGGGGGCACAGACGCCGCTGTCCAACTTCGAGATCCGTCTCGACGATGCCACTCGGCCCCGTCAGGACCCGGCTATCACCGTCGCGTTCGACGTCGATCCCCTGAATGGCGACGAGCCACCGACGCGCATCCTGGCGTGGACCACCACGCCCTGGACCCTGCCCTCCAACCTGGCGCTGGCGGTCGGTCCGGACCTGGAATACGCGGTGATGGAGGAAGACGGCGTCCGCTACATCCTGGGCGTCGGGGCGCTGGCCCGCTACGAGAAAGAGCTGGTGAATGCCACGCAGGTCGGCACCGTACGGGGCTCCGATCTCGTGGGTCGTACCTATCGCCCGCTGTTCCCCTACTTCGAGGGTCATCGCAACTCGTTCCGGGTGCTGGCCGGCGATTTCATCGATGATGCCGAGGGCACCGGCGTGGTCCACATGGCCCCGGGCTTCGGCGAGGACGACCAGCGGGTCTGCGAGGCCAACGGCATCGAGCTGGTGGTCCCGGTCGACGACGAGGGCCGATTCACCGACGAGGTGACCGATTTCGTCGGACAGAACGTCTTCGACGCCAATGCTGCGATCATCCGCTGGTTGAAGGACGAGGGGCGCATCGTCCGCCACGACACCTACACCCACAACTATCCGCATTGTTGGCGCACAGACACGCCCATCATCTACCGCGCTATGTCGTCATGGTACGTCGAGGTGACGGCCTTCAAGAACCGTCTGCTCGAAACCAATCAGGAGATCAACTGGATCCCCGGCCACGTGCGCGACGGGGCTTTCGGCAAATGGCTGGAAGGCGCCCGCGATTGGTCGATCTCACGCAACCGGTTCTGGGGCGCCCCTATCCCCGTATGGCGATCGGACGACCCGGCCTATCCGAGGGTCGATGTGTACGGCTCGATCGAAGAGCTCCAGCGAGATTTCGGCGTCGAGGTCAAGGACCTCCATCGGCCATTCATCGACTCGTTGGTCCGTCCGAATCCGGATGATCCGACCGGTCGCTCGCTGATGCGGCGCGTCCCTGAAGTACTCGATTGCTGGTTCGAGTCGGGCTCGATGCCCTTTGCGCAGGAGCATTACCCCTTCGAGAACAAAGAATGGGTCGACAGCCACACGGCCGATTTCATCGTCGAATACATCGCCCAGACCCGGGGCTGGTTCTACACGATGCACGTGCTCTCGGTCGCGCTCTTCGACCGACCCGCCTTTCAGAACTGCATCTGCCACGGCGTTGTGCTGGACAGTGACAGCC
>JAXDQG010000116.1:0-3330 GCA_034667945.1 Acidimicrobiia bacterium
ATCTACCTGGACCGCTATGCGGATCGGCCCGTGAGCCCGGCCCCGGTCATCCGCCCACCGGCGGAAGGTTCGGTCGCCCCTCGGCTGCTCAGCCCGGCCACATACGAGCCGCTGTGACGGGCGGCGAACCGGGTTAGGTCAAGGGCTCGATTCCCTTCTCGGGCTCCAACCGCACCCGGCCGGGATCCCTCGGCCAGCTCAGGTGCGCAGGCCCTCCACCGCCGGCAGCAGAGGCTGATCTCGCGCCGCGGAGCTTCCCGCTGGCAGACCGCGGCGGTCGAGCAGCCAGTCCTCGAAGGCGCTCGGTGGGATGGGCCGGCTGAGGAAATATCCCTGCGCCACGTCGCAGGACAGTCGACGAAGGCGATCCCAGGCCCGCTGGTCCTCGACGCCCTCGGCCACGACCTTGAGGCCGAGGTTTCGTGACAGGTCGATGATCGATCGGACGATTGCTTCGGCGCCTGGATCGCTGGTCAGCGGGAATACGAAGGACTTGTCGATCTTCAGCTCGTGCACCGGGAGCTTCTGCAGATACGACAGCGACGAGTAGCCGGTGCCGAAGTCGTCGACCGAGAGCCGTGCGCCCAACGCCGACAGCTCCTTGAGCACCCGAATGATGATGGCCGGCTCGGACATGATCGTGGACTCGGTGATCTCGAAGGTCAGCCGGCGGGGGTCGCTGGCTCGTGTCCCGAGCAGGTCGGCGATGCGTTTCGGCAGGCTTACGTCCATCAGGTTCCGCATCGAGAGGTTGACGGAGACCTCCACGTCGAGTCCGCGGCCCACCCAGGTGTTGATCTGATCCACGGCCAACGTGAGGATCAGATCGGTGAACGGCTGGATGAGACCCGTCCGCTCCACAAGAGGCACGAACTCGTCGGGCGGGACGAAACCGAGATCGGGATGCTGCCACCGGACCAGGGCCTCGGCGCCGACGATCGTTCCGTCCGTCAAGCGGGCCTTGGGCTGGTAGTAGAGCAGTAGCTGGCCGTCCTCGATGGATCTGCGCAGATCGCTGGCCAGGGTCAGGCGGCGGGGCGAGTGTGTGTCCCGATCCGACTGGTAGAGCTGCACGTTGTCGGTCGATGAGGCCTTGGCTGAGTACATGGCGATATCGGCCCGCTGCAGGAGGACAGCCGCGTCCCTCCCATCGTCGGGGTACACAGCGAAGCCGATGCTGGCCCCCACCTCGAGGCTGAGCCCGTCCACGGTGTGCGGAACGGTGATGGCGTCCTGCATCTGCTGACCAAGCTCGAGCAGCTTGGAGCGATCACCCGCGTCGGGCACCAGCACGGCGAACTCGTCGCCGCCCAGCCGCGCGATGGTGAACGCCCCATCCAGCACTTCACGAAGGCGCCAGCCGACATGCTGCAGCAACTGATCGCCCACCGGGTGGCCCAAGGTGTCGTTGACCTCTTTGAACTGGTCGAGGTCGATGAGAGCTACCGCCAGACGCCGCTTGGACTCCTGGCGCTCCCGCAGCGCCTGCACCAGGCGCCGTTGCAGCAGCGACCGGTTGGGCAGGCCGGTCAGCGTGTCGTGGAGGGCGTCGTGCTCGCGGCGGCGACTCTCGTCCTGCAGCCGCTCGATGAGTCGTCCGTTCTCCAGGGCGACGCTGGCGTGGTTGGCCAACGTGGCGAAGAGCCGGCCGTCCTGGGCGTCGAACGTGCTGACGCTGGTGAGGCGACCGGCCACGAGCAGCAGGCCGGTCTTTCCGCTGGCCAGGAGCGGGGATACGACGCAGTCTTCCACCTCCAGCGCCGCCGCCATGTCTCGCTGGAGCGGATCCTTGCTGTCCCGCGGCGCCACCACGGTGACGCCTCCGGAGATCAGCTGCTCGGCGATGGCCAGGGGGAGGGGCGACACCGCTTCGCGCACGCCCTGCTCATCCGCATGAACCCACAGCTCACGGGCCGGGCTGTCGGCATCGCCCGGCACGTGGATGCCCGCCCGTTCGGCCCGTAGGAGCTCGCGGGCCTTGCTGAGGATGGCCTCGAGCACCTCGTCGGGCCGCTCCGACCCGTTCACCATCTGGGTGAAGTCGTAGAGCAGCTGCAGCCCCGCGAAGCGTTGGCTCAGCGCCGCATAGCCGCGGTAGGCCATGACGATGGCAGCAACCATGGCGGCCATCAGCAGGGCTGACCAGGTGTTGGCGGTGAGCAGCAGGCTGCCGGCCAGTGCGAAGCTCGTGTTGGTGGTGGTCGTGATGGCGCCGGTCAGCAGGAGTCGGCCAACCGGGGCGTCACCACCGTGCCAGTGGATGGCCAGGCCGACGCAAGTGACGCTGACCAGGCCGGCCGCACCGGCCGCGGCCAGGGCTACAGCCCACGTGCTCGGCCGCTCGATGGACAACCCGCCGATCGTGGCACCACCGCCGATCGTGGCACCACCGCCGCTTGTGCCACCACCGCCGATCAGCCGGATGACCGCCATGCCGACCACGCACTCGGCCAGGAAGATCGCCAGGTTCAGCGCCAGCTTCCGCGGTGGCTGCCGTTCATGCGCACCCAGCACGAGCGCTTCGCCCACCAGGCGGCCGACGACGAGGCCGAGCGGTGAGGCGAACAGCAGGCCGAGGACCAGGGGCACCTCGGAGAGCGAGAATGTGTGGGCTTCTCGGCGAAGTTCGATGTGGAAGACGCACACCTCGGCGGCCGCGAAGCCGGCCGCGAGTACCCACCAGCTGATGCGCAGTCCGCTTGCAGCCCCGCCGTCGGTTCCGACGTAGCCGAACAACAGCGCCAGGGACACGCTCGTCAGCAGCGCCGCCAATACCAACGTGCGTCGAAGGGCGCGCCGATCCAGCCGATCGTGAGCGTCGGAGCGCTCGTCCAACGGCACGAGTCCGGGGTCATCCGCACTGCGCTTCTCAGCGTTCACGCTGGTGCGTCCTGGGTCATCACGCAGAGACATCGACCGGATGAAGGTGTCAGTTGAGCCTCATCGGCCCAGGCCAGCGGGTGTCGGTTCCACCCGTTGCAGGCCCACTGCCAAGTCCAGGCCCAGACTGCGCTCCATCAAGCCCAGGCGGCGCCGGACCAGCGGCTTCCCGACCACCGACTTCCGGACCAGCGGCTGCCCGACCAGCGGCTGCCTGACCACCGGCTCCCCGACCAGCGACTGCCGTCCCATACCGCACTGCTGAGAGAGGCGTCGTCCCAGCCGGTGCCGGCCCACGAAAGGTTGTTCCAGGGGGCGTTCACCCAGCGGCTGTCGCGCCAACCATCGCCGGTCCACCGGCTGCCGTTGAACATGCCGCCGGCCCACAGCGGTGCGCCGCCCGGGTTGCTACCGATCGTGTACAGGTCGAAGTGACGGCCGAAGATGTCG
>JAXDQG010000117.1:0-20900 GCA_034667945.1 Acidimicrobiia bacterium
GCCCTGTACGGCATCTTCCTCATGGGCGGCTTCCTTCATCGTGACGGCCGGCTGATCGGCATGACCCGGCGGCGCTGGCTTTTCGCCATGCTGGCGCTCGGCGGCGCGGCGGCGGCCTGGTGCACCACCCAGAGCATCCCCGACCACGTCGTCAACAATTCCCACATCGCCCACCTGCTCGTCGGTGGCGCATGGCTCAGCGCCTTCTTCGTGGCTCGGCCGTGGATCGAGCGCCTGGCCACCGCCCGCGCCGGTGCCGCCTTCCTGAGCTGGATCAACAAGCGGACGATCACCATCTACCTGTGGCATTCGACGGCGGTCGTCGTCTCGTTCGAGCTGCTGCGGGCTGCGGCACCGCAGTGGACCTTCGGTACCTGGAGTGTGGCGCTGTTGGCGATGACCGCGTGCGTGACGCTGGTCTTCGTCCTCGTCTTCGGATGGGTCGAGGACTTCGCCAATCGCCGACCGCGGCGGCTCTGGGCCGGCAGCTCATCCTCGACGAGGGGCTCCACGGCGCCGGCAACCCCGACCTCACCCGCTCGGCGTTGGCACATGCCCCGTCCGGCGATGGCCGCCGCCGTCCTCGGCAGCCTCGTGCTGGTCGCAGCAGCCGACCCGGGCGCCTTCCTGGGCCCTGCGGCAGCGACGACCACAACCGCTGCAGGTGCGCAGGCGGCTGGCACAGGAGGCGCCACGACGACGGCCGCTCCGTCCACCACAGCTGCCGCAGGCACCGCGGTGCTCGGAACCACCGCCTCGAGGGGTTCCACGCTGCGCATTCCGTCGCAGCAGCCGAAGGCGCCGACTTTCACCGCGGCCGCCAGCTCGGCTTCCAGCTCTCTGACGAACGCGAACACGCACACGGCTACGTCGACCCCCACGCCGTACGCCTCTATCGGCTCCACGACGGTCACCACGGTCCCGACCAGCAGCGATGCCCCTTGGTTGACCAGCGGCTCCGACGTCACCGATCCGACCGTGGCCGCCCGCCTGCAGGCCGCCGTTCGTCAGTGGATGACCGACAACGCCGTGCCCGGTGCCGAAGTGGCCATCTTTCGGCCGGGGTCGGTCGACTGGGAGACGGCGATCGGCACCGATCCGGCGAACGGCGACCAAACCGTCTCGGTGGGGACGAGCTTCGACATCGCCAGCGTGACGAAGACGTTCACCGCCGCGTTGGTGTGGCAGCTTGCCGACCAGGGCCGCATCAATGTCGACGAGCCCATCGGGACACTGACAGAGGTGCCTGATTTCCCTTATACCGAGCTCACCGTGCGGCAGCTTCTCTCGCACACCAGCGGCCTCGTGAACTTCCGCGACACCCCCGAGTTCGCCGCCGACCCGAACAGCATCGATACGCCGCAGGCCGCACTCGAAGCAGCCGGCGGCCAGCCGCTGCAGTTCACCCCGGGTACGCAGTCGTTCTACTCGACGACCAATTACCTCGTGCTCGGATTCCTGCTCGAGCAATTCACCGGCGAGACCTTCGACTCGTTGGTGGCCGGCTTGGCCAACGACGCGGGCATCGGTCCGATCCCTCACGCGCCCGCGACCGGCGGCTATCCCAACTTCTCCGTCGCCGGGCTCGAGATGACGGCCGGACAGCTGGCGCATTGGGGCGTGGCGCTGCTGGGCGCGAACACCCCCGGCCTATCGGAGAGCGCCCGGCAGGCCATGGCCAACATCAATCCGTCCTCAGCGCTGGGCGCCGGCTTGTGGGGCTATTGCCCGTGCACGATGGTCGATGGCCAACCGCAATGGGCCGCAATCGGGCACTCCGGCTCGACGACAGAGCTGCAGTATTCGCCCGCGACTGACATCGCCATCGTGGTCAATCTGACCGACTCGATCTGGGCGCCGGACACCCGGCAGGATGCCGTCATCGCGCTGGTCGCTCAGCTCCGGGCCATTGCTCTCGGCGAGGCCTGACGAGCCGCGATAGCGCTGCGGTGACTCGACGAGCTGCCTTCATACGCAGTAGCCCAGCACATCCTCCACATGAATGGGGAGGTTCCGGCAACGGATGCCGGTGGCATCGTGCAGGGCATTGGCGATAGCTGCGGCGGTCCCGACGATGCCGATTTCGCCGATGCCCTTGGCCCGTAACGGGTTCAGCTCGGGGTCGTCCTCGTCCACCAACGCAACATGAACGTTGCCCACGTCGGCATTGACGGCGATGTGGTAATCGGCGAGATCCTGCGAGACATACATGCCCAGCTGGGGATCGACCGCGGTCTCTTCCATCAACGCCATCGACAGTCCCATGGTCATGCCGCCGATCAATTGCGAGCGGGCTGTCTTCGGATTGATGACCCGACCGCAGGCGAACACACCCAAAAGCCGCGGAACGCGTAGCTCGCCGGTGTCGACGTCCACCCGGACCTCGGCGAATTGCGCACCGAAGGCGTGCTTGGAGAAGCGCTCGTCACCGCTGTTCGACTGGCCCCGTGCCAAGACGACCAGCCCCTCCGCGGGTACCGCTCCACCCGCTGCGTCGAGTCGGCGCCGTAGTTCTTCTGCTGCAGCCAGCACCGCGGAGCCCCACGAAGCCGTCCCCACTGAGCCGCCGGCATTGGGCGCCTCGGGGAGATCGCTGTCGCCGATCCTCAGATCTACCAGCTGGACGCGCACCTCGAGGGCGTCTGCAGCGATCTGCGTGAGCACGGTCCACGCCCCGGTGCCGATGTCCGACGCGCTGATGGCGACCTCGTAGCTGCCGTCCGGCAGCGCGGTAGCCCTCGCGGAGGCCGCCCGGGTGCGGGCCGGATAGGTCGAGGCGGCCACGCCGGTACCCACCAGCCAGCGTCCCTCTCGCTTGGATCCGGTCACTCGCGGAGTGCTGTCCCAGCCGAACCGCATGGCGCCCTCTCGCAGACAGGCGATCAGGTTGCGGCTGCTGAACGGCAGCCCGGTATCCGGGTCGACCGTCGGCTCGTTGCGTATCCGCAGTTCGATCGGGTCGAGTCCGACGGAGAGGGCAAGTTCGTCCATGGCCGACTCGAGCGCGAACATCCCCGGGCATTCACCCGGCGCCCGCATGATCGTCGGTGGCGGCACGTCGAGTCGGGCCAGGCGATGCGTGGTGCGCCGGTTGGGGGCGGCGTACATCATCCGGCTGGCGGCGGCGGTCTGCTCTGCGAACTCGTCGACGGTCGAGGTGTGTTCGACCACGTCGTGGGCAAGGGCGATCAAGCGCCCGTCTCGCTGCGCGCCGAGCTGCACGCGCTGGATGGTGGGCGTCCGGTGTCCGGCCAGGCTGAAGGTCTGCTGCCGGGTCAGCGCCAGCCTGACCGGTCGCCCGACGACCTTCGACGCCATCACCGCCACGATCACGTGTGGGTGGGTGAAGCCCTTGGACCCGAAGCCACCTCCGACGTAGGGCGAGACGACTCGGACGTGCTCGGGTTCCAGCCCGAAGACTCCGGCCACGTCGTCGCGGATGGTGTGCGGTCCCTGGTCGGCGTCGAAGACGACCACCCCGTCGACGCTCCATTCCGCCGCAGCCGCGTGCGGTTCCATGGCGCAGTGGTGCTGAGTCGGCGTGGTGTACGTGGCATCGACGATCACATCGGCGTGAGCCAGGGCCAACTCGATGTCACCACTGGTGGAATCGGTCTCCAGCCCCGCGTTGATGCTCTGCGGCCGGTAGAGGTCCGCGTCGTCGGCTCGCAGCACCACGTCGTGCGGCTCCGCTTCGTACGCCACGCTCACAAGGTCGGCGGCGTGGCAGGCGATCTCGCTCGTCGCGGCCACCACGGCCGCCACCACTTGGCCCCGGTGCGCGATGCGCTCCGACTGCAGCACGGCCAGCTCGTGCCGTCCGACCCCCTTCAGCCGGGGCGCCTCTTGGTGGGTCAGAACCGCCAGGACCCCGGGCAACGTCATTGCCGCCCGGGCGTCGATGGACAGCACACGGCCGCGAGCGACGGTGCTGACCACCAGGGAGACGTAGGCCGCGCCCGGCAGATGCTGCTCACTGGCGTAGCGGGCAGCACCGGTGACCTTGGCCGGCGCGTCGACCCGGTCGAGCGGGGCACCCACGGTGTGGACCAGCACGCTCATGGCCTCTCCAGCAACTCCATCAGGGTCCGCACCACGACGTTGCGGGTGAGGCCCACCTTGTAGCGGTTGTCTCTCAGTGGACGGGCATCGGCCAGTTCGAGATCGGCCGCCCGTCCGAAGGCCTCCTCGTCAGCTGGCGCGCCCCGCAGCACTTCCTCCGCCGTGCGAGCCCGCCAGGGCAGCGGGGCCACCCCGCCCAACGCCACGCGGACGTCACGGACGATGCCGTCGCTCACTTGCAGGGCGGCGGCCACCGACACGAGCGCGAACGAGTACGAGGCCCGGTCCCGCACCTTCCGGTAGTGGGAGCAAGCGGCAACCGGCAGGTCCGGCAGGTCGACAGCCGTGATGAGCTCGCCGTGACCCAGGTTGGTGTCCCGGGTGGGATCGTCACCCGGCAGCCGGTAGAGGTCGGCCAGCGGGACCGAGCGCTCGCCTTTCGATCCGCGCACGCGGACGACCGCATCGAGCGCCCGCAGGGCGACGGCCATGTCCGAAGGATGAGTGGCGATGCAGGCGTCCGAAATGCCCAGAATCGCCATGTTGCGGTGGACGCCGTATCGGGCCGAACAGCCGCTGCCAGGCTCCCGTTTGTTGCAGGGCGTGCTGACGTCCTGGAAGTACGGGCAGCGGGTGCGCTGCAACAGGTTGCCGCCCGTCGTCGCCAGGTTTCGGAGCTGCCCTGAAGCTCCTGAGAGGAGCGCTTCCGCCAGGACGGGATAGCGCCGACGGATGGTTGGGTCGGCGGCGAGGTCGGCATTGGGGGTGCCGGCACCGATGCGAACCCGGCCGTCCGGCAGCGTCTCGACGCCGTCGCCGAGGAGATGCCGTACGTCGATCAGCATGGACGGCCGGGAGACGCCGAGCTTCATGAGGTCGACGAGGTTCGTGCCACCGGCGAGCACCGCCCCGTCCGGCGCGTCGGCTAGCAGGGCGACCGCGCCGGCCGTGTCGCTCGGCCGCTCATATCGGAAGGGGTTCATCAGGGCACCGGGCCTGCCGGGATGGACGCCACGTCATTGATGGCGGCCACGATGTTCACGTAGGCGCCGCAGCGGCAGAGGTTGCCGCTCATCCGCTCGCGGATCTCCGGGTCGTCCAGCACCGGCACCTCGGCCACCGATGGAGACACTGCACTGGGCCAGCCGGCATCGACCTCGGCGAGCATGCCGACGGCGGAGCACAGCTGTCCCGGGGTGCAGTAGCCGCACTGCAGCGCGTCCTGGGTGACGAAGGCCCGCTGCAGCGGGTGCAATTCACCGTCGGAAGCCAGGCCCTCCACTGTGACGATGTCTCTGTCCTGATAGGCAACGGCCAGCATGAGGCAGCTGTTGACGCGGCGGCCGTCCAGCAACACTGTGCAGGCACCACATTGTCCGTGGTCGCAGCCCTTTTTCGGCCCGGTGATCTCGAGCCGCTCGCGCAGGGCGTCGAGCACGGTCGTGCGAACATCCACCGCGAGGCGATGGGGGGTGCCGTTGACGCGAAGGACGATGTCGACATCCATGCGGCAGCCTCCTCGGTCCCACCCGGATCATCGCGGTCGGATCGCGGCCGTGTCCGGCCCCGGACCAGTACCCGTCCCGCCAGGCCGCCAGCCATCTGGTCGCGGATGCGCGCTGGTCGGCGGCCGATCAGTCCCGGGATCGCAGACGCTTCACCACGCCGGAGAAGGTCAGCAGTGGCCGATCGCCGGCCACCAGCCGTCCCTGGACGAACACCAGGGAGCCGGTACGTCGGACGACCTCGGCTCGGCCTTCCACCCACTCGCCGAGCCGGCCGGCATCGACGAAGGCGGCATCGAAGGACACGGTCATGGTGCCCTCGTCGCCCATACCGAAGCGGGCCACGACGCCGACGGTGTAATCGGCCAGCGCCATCTGCACCCCACCGTGCAAGGAGCCGTGCTCGTTGCAGTGGTGTTCGGCGACGAGCAGTCCGGTGGTGACGGCGGCCTTGGTGTCCCGGCGCAGGAACGGTCCGACGTGGGTTTCGGCCGGGTCGAGATCGGCACCCGGGGCGAATCCAGCCGGAATGCTCACGCGCCGCTCCTGTCGCCCAGCACCACGAAACCGTCGCGCACTGCCGGTGCGCCGGTGGCCGAGCGGACCGACAATTGGATGACACCGTCGCCGACGTCACGGGTGGCGATCACGACGCTGCTGGGCATGAGCACCATCCCGCCGAAACGGCCGGTCACCCGGCGGACCAGCGTGGGGTCACCCTCCGCGTAGACGTCGACCACCCGCGTCACTCCCAGTGCGTGGGTGGCGGTGCCGTGGAGGATGATGTCCGGCAGACCGGCCTGCTTGGCCGCAACCGGGTCCGTGTGGATCGGGTTCCAGATGCGAGCGCACTCGGTATAGATGTGGGCCGCCCCGGCGATGACCGGTCGCTCGTGCTCCATCCACGGCGTGTCGACGCCATTGGGCGGCTCGGGCAGCGTTGGCGCGGTACCCGCCCCTTGATCGGGGCCGTGCACGGCCACGCCGAGATACAGGCTGGCCTGCCAGGTGGTGCACACCGGTTTGCCCGCGGCGTCGGCCGTCTCGAGTCGCATCAGCACGTACGCTCCCGGCTTGCGGGTCTCGACGGCCTCGACATGCCCAACGGTCGTGAGCTGCTCGTCAGCCCGTACCGGCCGGTGGATGTGCAGGTCATGGTTTGCGTGGACGCCCCGCCGCAGCTCGTCGAGCGGAACTCCCCGTTCGGCCGCCAGATCACGCACGGCCAGCACGACGGGCCATTCCGGGCACACCGGGAACAGCGGATGGCCGACGATGCCGGCAGGCGCCAGGGTGTCGAGGTAGCGGGGGTTGTGATCGCCCAGGCCGGCTGCGTAGGCCATGAGCCAGCGGGCGTCCACCTCGTGGACGAATGGCGCAGTGGAGAGCCCCACCAGAGACGAGGGAACGGCCATGGCGCCGGACCCTATCGCTGGTGCCTGGGGCGCGTCCCCGGCCGGATGTTGCTGGCCCGCCTTCCCGCGGGGCGCGTCCTGAGCCGCCCCGCGGCGTTGCGGGCGTCGGTGCTTCCAGACCGTCCGGGCGACTGCTGTCGCGGTCGTCGATCTGGCGTGCTGCAGTGGCATCGCACGTACTCTGAGCCTTCGTGCGTCGGCCGGCGTCTTGCCTCAGAGGTAGGTGATTGCCTCAGAGGTATCGGCCACTCATTGTGGTTCTGTCAGCTATCGCACCCGTTCAGCGTGCTGGGCGTCGTGCGGGAGGGGCTTCGTGCGCGATGCAGCCGAGCAAGAATTCGGGTGATGAACCCGGCAGGGCGAACGTAACGTCTGAACACGTGCCCGCTGTCTTGGCCGAAGGTCTGAAGAAGCGCTTCGGCAAGACCGAGGCCTTGTGCGGAGTGGATTTCGACGTCCAGCGGGGCACCGTCCTCGGTGTCCTGGGTCCCAATGGGGCGGGGAAAACCACCAGCGTGCGCATTCTGACCACGCTGATCAAGCCGGATGCCGGCCGCGCCATGATCGACGGGATCGATGTCGTCGCCGAGCCCCGTCGAGCTCGGGCGCGCATCGGGCTGACCGGGCAGTACGCCGCTGTCGACGAGCGATTGACCGGCGGCGAGAACCTCGAGCATGTGGGCCGGCTGTTCCATCTGCCGGCCTTCGAGGCCAAGCGCCGGGCCAATGAGCTGCTGGAGCGGTTCAATCTCGAAGGAGCCGGCAACCGCACCGTGAAGGGCTACTCCGGCGGCATGCGGCGACGGCTCGACATCGCCATGAGCCTCATCGCCCGCCCCTCGGTGCTGTTCCTCGACGAACCGACGACCGGGCTCGACCCTCGCAGCCGGAATGCCATGTGGGAGCTCATCGATGAGCTCGTGCGTGAAGGCACGTCCACGTTGCTCACCACCCAGTATCTGGAGGAGGCCGAGCGTCTGGCCGATGACATAGTGGTCATCGACCGGGGGCGGGTGATCGCCCGGGGGACATCCGACCAACTCAAGGCCCATGCTGGTGGGGAGCGCGTCGAGGTTCGGGTGAGTGACCCGGCCGAGGTGGAACGGGTCGCCCCGTTGCTGCGAGAGGCGCTTCAGGTCAGTGGAGCCGAGCGGATCGACCCAGATCTGCGGATCGTCACCCTCCCGGTACGAGAGGGCGACGGCATCGTGCCGCTGGTGGTCCGAGTGCTCGACCAGGCCGGCATCGGGGTGCTGGATGTCGTGGTGCACAGACCAACGCTCGACGACGTGTTCCTCCAGCTGACCGGGCACGTGGCTGAGACCTCCGATGAGGAGGCGACCACCGCCGCCGACGCCGCCACGACCGCGTCGGCCACCGACACGAGAGGCAGCGACTGATGGCGTATACCGAACGAATCGGCGCGCCGACGCCCACATCGGAACAGGTCGAAACGTCCTTCGGTGGCCCGGCTCCCGAGGAAGTGCCCACCGGACCGCTGTGGGTGATTCGCGACAGCTTCACCGAGGCGACACGGCACATTCGGGCCGTTCCCCGCAACCCCGACCTCTTGGTGTTCGCCGCCATTCAGCCGGTCATGTTCGTGCTGCTGTTCCGCTACGTCTTCGGCGGGTCGATCACGGTCGAGGGCTATGCACGCTACGAGCAGTATCTGCTGCCGGGCATCTTCGCCCAGACCGTGCTCTTCGGCACGTCCTTCACCGCGGTCGGCTTGGCCGAAGATCTGACCAAGGGCTTCATCGACCGGTTGCGGTCGCTGCCCATGTCCCAGTCGGCGGTCCTGATCGGGCGGAGCGTGTCCGACCTGATGCGCAACATCTTCACGTTCGTGGTGATGTTCCTGGTCGCCTACGCCGTCGGCTTCCGCGTCGAGGGCAGCATCGCCGGTGCCATCGCCGCCACCCTGCTGCTGCTGGCGTTCAGCTACGCCTTCAGCTGGATCCAGGCGTTCGTGGGACTCTCGTCCGGCTCCGTCGAGGCCGCCAACTCCGCCAGCTTCATCTGGATGTTCCCGCTCACCTTCGTCTCCTCCGCGTTCGTCGATACGCGGAGCATGCCGGGGTGGCTCGAGGGGGTGGCGAACGTCAACCCGTTCACGGTGGTCACCAATGCCACCCGCGCGCTCTACAACGGCCACAGCCCGGGGTCCGACGTGTGGGTCGCCTTGGCTTGGGCCGTGGGCATCACCGCGGTGTTCTCCCTGCTCTCCATGCGCAAGTTCAACTCAGCTGCCAGTCGTTGAGGCCGGTCGGACGCCGCGCCGCCGGGGGCATCGACTCGGACGCGCGTCACCAGCGCCCGCGGTGCACCACCTCTTCGAAGGGCCGACGATCCGGGCGGGCGATGGGCCGCAGCGGCCGGTCACCGGGATAGCCGAAGGCGATCATGTAGGCGATCTCCCGGTCGCCAGGGACGCCCAGGATCTCCCGGGCACGATCCTGGTCGCCGACAGCCGAGTGTGCGCTGCCGATCCCGAGTCCGGTGGCGGCCAGCATCATGTTCATGCTGGCCTGTCCGAGGTCGAACTGGGTGAGCCGACCGGTGCGCTCGTCCGTCGGCGGCGGGGCAACCAGCACGATTGTGGCGGCCGAGCCGGCAACGTGGCCGGCACCTCGCCACACGGCAGAGAGCTGCTTGAGCTGGTCCCGATCGGAAACCACCACGAAGTCCCATGGCTGGCGGTTGACAGCCGAGGGGGCCCGGCGACCGGCTTCCAGGATCTGGTCGAGATCTTCCTCGGCGATCGGCCGGTCGTCGTAGACGCGGACGTTTCGGCGGGCTCGAATGGCGTCCCAGGTCTCCATGGCGCGGAGACTAATCGACCAGGTAGACGGGGGTGTCGGGCGTGACCGGATTGGAGCGGCATGCCACTTCACCACGAGCACCGGAGCCCGATGTCCAACCGAGCGCTAGCCCAAGTACCGTGCCGCACTGAGACAGCTGTCACAACAGGGCACAGTCTCTCTGGGGTGAAGGGGGCAAGGGTGAAGCGAGCACGGAGCCGAATGCTGGCGGCCGCCGTCCTGGTGGCCACTCTGGGCGCAGCCTGCGGCAGCAGCGGGAGCAAACAGTCGACGGCATCGACGACAACCGCCGCAGGGGGGGCGGTCACGACGGCCACAACCGCCGGCGCGACGAGCTCCACGGCGGCCACGGCACTTCCGACCACGATGGACGACTGGGAGGGGCTGTGGGCGAAGGAACGTGATGTGATCGTCAAGCGGATCAAGGACAACAACTGGGGCAAATCGGCCGACGGCAAGAAACTCACCGGGCCGAGCGGCTTCACCGTCGACCTCAGCAAGTGTCCCGCAGGATGGTCGGACACCGAGGGTCTTACCGATACGAGCATCAAGATCGGTCAGGCGATCGCTCAGTCCGGGACGCTGGCCGATTACGGCAACATCGGCCGGACCATGACCGTGCTCTTCGATTACTACAGCAAGAAGGGCATCTTCAAGGACGCCAACGGCAAGACGCGAACAGTCGATTACACCGCCAAGGACGATGGATACGACCCGGCTCGGACCATCCCACTGGTCGACGAATTGATCGACTCTTCCAAGGTGTTCGCGGTTTGGACGCTGGGTTCGCCCAGCACGATGAAGACCTACGACAAGCTGAACCAGCGGTGCATTCCTCAGCCCGAGGCTATGACCGGTCACGCGGCCTGGGGTGATCCTGTCAACCATCCGTGGACCACAGGCGCGCCGGCGCCGTCGTACAGCACCGAGGCGGTGTTGTGGGGCGCCTTCATCGAGCAGCACCTCTCCGAGTTCCTCGCCGGCAAGTTCACCGTGGCCTCGCTGGTCATGAACAACGACTTCGGGAAGCTGTACGACCAGGCCTTCAAGGCCTTCCTGGCGCAGTCCACGCTGCTGAAGGACCGGGTCAACTACGTCACCGAAACGATCGAGCCGACCGCGGCCACCATCACCGATCCGATGACGACCCTGGCCGCCAAGAACCCGACGGTCTTCATCGCCATGGTTGCCGGCACACCCTGCACCCAGGCGGTCACCGAGGCAGCCCAGAACGGGATGCACGAGAAGGTGAAATATCTGTTCCAGCCCGAGACGTGCAGCGGATCGAGCTTCGTCAGCAAGGAGAAAGTCGGCGGTGACGGCTCCGCCTCGAACGGCTGGTGGCTGCTGAACCCGGGCGCCAAAGACTTCAAGGACCCGACCCAGGTCAACGACGCGTACGTCAAGTGGGGTCGTCAGCTGCTACAGGGTGCCGGACTCAATCCCGATGCCTCCAGCAACTTCGGTGCCGGCTTCGGTTACGGCTGGCCGATGGTGCAATTCCTGATCATGGCCGGCCAGTTGCCCGGAGGCCTCACCCGGACGAACCTCATCCTCGTCCAACGGGCGGTCGACATGACGGATCCGTACAACTTGCCGGGCCTACGCCTGCACATGGACGGCAACAAAGACTCGTACTTCGTGGAGGGAGGCGTGTTCCAGAAGTTCGATTCCGTGAAGCAGAGTTGGGTCAGCCAGGGCAACGTGATCGATCTCGACGGCAAGTCATCGAACTGCGCCTGGGACCAGTCCGCCGGCATCTGTCGCTGATGTCCGGGCGAGGGTCGGTGGCGGTTGCTGCCGGCCCTCCGTGGACACCCTTCCGGCTTTGAGGACCTGATCGGTGCGGCCGCAGATCCAGCACGGCGAGGTCTGCCAGTGCTCGATCTGCGCCACCCACGTCGTGTCACAGCGCCGGCAGCGGAGCGTCGCGAGCAGCGCGCCTTGTTGCCCGAGAGGCCCCCTGGCTGGAGACCGGCTTTGGCTGCTGAGGCTCGGCCGGTCGTGGGGGTGGGCGACGTTCTGGAACGCGTGGACCAACCACCTCTTCCATCCGAGCCGCGGCGCGCTGACCGGCCGCCGAGTTGTCCGCATGCATCCGCCTCGTCCGCCGTGAGCAGTTGCCCGCCCGCATTCGCTCAGAAAGATGCCACGCGCCCGCGTGGCATGCCTACGGGACTCTGACCCGAATCGGCGATCGGCATGAAAGCGACGCAAACGGTCAGCGATGACAGGCGAAGGCGGCGAGGGGGTGGCTCGCGTTCGCAGGCTGACCGGGCGCCTTTCAATAGCATGACGCCGTGGCTGACACCCCCGTCACGGACGAGCGTGTCGGGCTCATCACGATCGCCCGGGCCTGGACACGCATCGGGTGCACCGGTTTCGGCGGGCCTCCTGCGCACATCGCGTTGCTTCGTCGGCTGTGCGTCGCCGACCGCAAATGGCTGACGGCGGAGGAGTTCGAGCAAGGCATCGCCGTGTGCAACCTGCTGCCCGGTCCGGCCTCCACGCAGCTGGCGATCCTCTGCTCCTGGAAGTTGCGGGGCACGTTGGGCGCGCTGGTGGGTGGGGTGTGCTTCATCGTGCCGGGGCTGGTCGCCATCTTGGCGTTGTCGGTGCTGTTCCTGGCCGGTCACCCGCCGCTATGGGTCCGGGGTGCCGCCGCCGGGGCTGGCGCCGCCGTGCCTGCGGTGGCCGTGCATGCTGCGGCCAGCCTGCTGCCGGCCAGTTGGTCTCGCATCGCCGGCGACCGAGCGGCGCAGCGTCGCTGGCTCGTCTATTTCGTGGCTGGTGTCGTGGCCTCCGCGCTGTTGGGGCCGTTCCTGGTGTTGGTGCTGCTGGCCTGCGGCGTTGCCGAGGCTGCGGCGCGCCGAGCCTGGCGTCCGCCCGCCGGTGGACTCGGCGTCCTCTGGCCTCTCGGCGTGGTGCCTGCGGGCGTGGCGTCGGTGGCGGCGGCAGGCGGATTGGGTGCGCTGACATGGGTGGCGCTCCGGGTCGGGGCGCTGTCCTACGGGGGCGGGTTCGTGATCATCCCGCTCATGCAGCACGACGCCGTGCACACGTACCACTGGATGACCGGGGTTCAGTTCTTGGATGCGGTGGCGCTCGGACAAATGACGCCGGGGCCCGTCGTGCAGACGATCGCTGTGGTGGGGTACGCCGCTGCCGGGGTGGGCGGGGGACTGCTGGCCGCGCTGGTGGCTTTCGCGCCATCGTTCGGCTTCGTGCTGCTGGCTGCGCCGCGCCTGGAACGGCTGCGTGCCAGTTCGGCGGTCAATGGGTTTCTCGGGGGTGCAGGGCCGGCCGCCCTGGGTGCCATCGCGGGCTCGGGGATTTCGCTGACCCGGGCGCTGGCCCACGGCTGGCAGTTCGGCGTGACGGCCGCGGCCCTGGTGTGGCTCTTGGGCCTTCGTCGCGGCGTGGTCGTCGCCCTTGTCGGCGCTGGAGTGCTGGGCGTGGTCGCAGTGCTGGTCGGCGCGCCCGTGTGATGCGGTGCGTGACTCAATGAACATAAGTGGCTCAGCCGACCCCAAAGCACTGGACGGCCATCGACGCCGCCAGTCCAGCGGGGCTGCCAACGTCAGCTCCGTCACGAGCCGCCCGCAGCGCCCGCCCCGGCGGCACACCGGAAGCCAACCCTCGGTGCAGCGCCACCATCACGTCGATCACCTCGTTGTCCGGCAATGGCACGACCGAGGCCACCACCGTTCTCGACCCCAGCGACAACAACGCAGCCGACAGCCCGACCAGTTCGTCCCCCGCCCGCACTGCGGCCACCGCGGAGTTGCAGGCCGACAGCACCATCACTCCTGGTGCATGGTCGAGCCGCTCCAGGTCGTACACCGTCGCCGGACCATCGGCGAGGCGCAGGGAGGACAGCAGCGGATTGTCGGCCCGGACGTGCCCATGGGCGGCGATGTGGGCGATCGACGCCCCGTCCAGCACGGACTGCAGCGCCTCCACCGTCGCCGACTCGCCCTCGAGCAGCCGCACGCCTGCGTACAGCATTTCGAGGCGCCGCAACTCCTCGTCCGCCCCGCGCAGATCGGGCCCGGCGACCAGGGCAACCGGCCCCGCTGGCGGACTCTGCCCATGCGCCCGGAGCCACAACGACGACGAGGGTGCCACCGTCACCGAGCGACTCACCGGCCCGACAAGCGGGTCCCAAGGCAGCGCATGCAGCGCTGCTGTCGGCACCACGACCAGGTCGCGCCCGACGATCCACCGAGCCAGCGGCCTCATGAGCGCATCGTGCAAGCACTCCAGCTCACGCTGGACAGTCGCAAGCGCAGCCAGGCTGGCCGGCCCCTCTTCGTGGAAGCGGCTGAGGCGTCGCAGCGCGAAGGACAGCGAATCGAGCGATCGTCCCACCGGCTCGAGCCCGCCGAGCTCCACGAACCGGCAGCGGCCGCCAACCACCACCACCGCCCCCAGCGTCCGGCGGTGTTCCACGAACTCGATCAGGGCGCGGTCGCCGAGGGCCGCCACCAGAGCTCCGAGGTCGATGAGCCCTGAGAAGCGGCGCTCGTCCAGCTCGCGGGCATGCCTGCGGGTGTAGTCGCGCACCGCCCACTCCACCTCGGCGAGCCGACGCTCGGCTTCGGCCGACGACAGCTGCTGAAACTGCGCGGCTTGGACAGCTGCCGAGCAACGACGCAGCTCGGCCAGCAGTGCAGCCAGCTCGTTGTCCGCGGGCGGACGCACCGGCCGCAGCGACAGCGTGCGAGCCCGGAGCCGCTCGGCCCAGCAGAGGACGTCCACCCCGCGCCGACGTTCCCAAGCCAGCCCGACGCCTACTTCGGCCAACCCCGTGCCGTGACCCGAGGCATGCGCCCGCAGGTCCGTGGCGCCCAGCGCCGCCCGATGTTGCTCGAGGACGTGCAGCCCGGCATCGGCTGCCCGCAACGCCGCACCCGCGCGTCCCTGCAGGAGGCGAAGCCGCGCTTCCGCCTCCCAGCCGACAGCTCGCGGCTGAGCGGTCACGGCCCGGCGGCGGCGGCTCGCCAGCGCGAAGAAGACCTGAGCCTCGTCGCTGCGTCCGAGATCGGCGGCGATCCGTCCGATCAGTAGGGAGACCTCCGGCTCGTAGAGGGCCAGGCCGGCGCCCCGCAGCGCAGACGCCGACCGCTTGGCTGCAGCCAGCAGCCGAGGCGAAGCACCTTCGTGCCGATATCGAGCGGCGGCCGCGGTGTAGCGCGCCAAGGCCGCCCAACCCCACCGTCGGCTGCGGGCCAGGTCTCGAGCGGCCTGTTCGGCCTCGACGACGGCACCGACATCACCTTCCAACGCCAGTGCCTGGGCCAGCAGCAACCGGCCCTCGGCCGCATCGGCCAACATGCCCGAACGTTCGAGCGACTCGACCGCCCGGCGCACGGACTCCCGCAACTCCTGGGTGAGCCTGGCCGCCAACAGCAGCTCCGCCTTGGCGAGCACCTGGACATCGATGGGCACGCCCAGGCCCCGCATCTGCTGCTCGGAGCGCTCGAACGCCTCCAGCGCAGCCGGGATGTCCCCCAGCCGGGCGAGCATCATGCCCCGGTTGTGGCGGGCCCCCGCTTCGCCCAGCACGAGGCCAACCTCGGCGAGCAGCCGCTCCGCTGCTTCGAGGTCGCTGTAGCCGGCGACGTAGCCGCCCAGATACAGCTGCAGGGCGCCGCGGTTGTTGAGCGCCTTCCCCAGTTCCGCCGGGTCTCCATCCCGCAGCAGCGCAATGCCCTCGCTGCAAGCGTCGAAGGCGTCGCTGAGCCGCCCCAGCTTGTAGAGAATCATCGTGCGCTGCACGTGCAGCCCGCCGAGCGCTTCGCCGTCCAACAGCGAGCGAGCCCGATCGGCCTCCAGCAGCGCCGCATCCAGACGTCCGCAGTACGCCAGGACCCGAGCCAGCAGCGTCCGGGCCAAACCCTCCAGGCCCACATCGCCGGTTCGTGTTGCCGCCCGGACCGCGTGCCGTGCGTGCGTTCGCGCGGCTGGAGCTCGCCCGAGGTCCAGCGCGGCAAGACCGGCGACCCTGTGGAGGTTCGATCGCAGCCGCGGGTCACTGGGGCCGGTGGCCAGGGCGGCTTCCACCAGAGCCAGGTGATGGCTGGGGTCGGCCTTCACGTTGCGGGCCCAGCTTTCGACCACATCCCAGGTGACGTGGTCGTTCGCGGACGAGCGCCTGGCTGCTACCTGGGTCACGATCCTCCATGTCCAGCGAGCTCCGCACAGCCGAAACCGGCTGCGTCGGCTCTGGCAGCGTCCGGCGGGGCCGAACGCGAACTGACCCCTCTTCGAACCGCTACGTAACGTTAGACCCGGCGTTGAGGTCGGCTCAGCGTTGTCACGTCGGAGTCGTCGTTCCCGCGCGGGGAGCGGCCCGCCCGCGCATCATCTTGGAGAGGGGACACGCATGGTCGCTCGTCGGGAGTACCGCCGGCAGGCGTTCTTCAGCGTCGTGGAGGGGCAGGAGCATGCTTCGCCGCTCGACGGGTCCACGTACGTGGTGGGCAAGCACGTCGACGGCGACGACGAGGTCCTCTACGTTCACAACCTGCTGGTGACCGGCTCGAACCCCGCCTCGGACGAGGTCGTCGGCCGGGCCAGCCGACTGGGTGCCGCACCCCAACAGGACGATCTCGATCTGCCCGAGGCGGTGGCCGGTGTGCGTGCCTTTCGGGTTGCCGAGGACCGCTCGAGCGTTCCCGTCCTGTGCCAACAACTCCCCACCGACGGGGTGGCCTCGCCCGAGTACGTGCTGCTCACCCAGCAGACCTGGCTACCCGGCGAAGATCCCGAGCAGTCGCCGCCCATCGCAGCGGTCGACCCCGATCGTGCCTATCTCGGTGCCGGCGTGGTCATCGCGGTGATCGACACCGGCGTGGCCGAGCAGCCGGGCGTGATCGAGGCGCTCGGCCTGGGGCCCGCACCGTTGGAGCCCGCCGTGCTCGGGCGCCGTGCCGGCCACCGCCCAGCGCACGACGGCTCCAACGTCGACAGCCTCGCCGACCCCACGGAGCCACTCAGCTCCGGTGATCTGCTGCTGCTCGGGCCGGCCGCCGGGCACGGCACCTTCATCCACAGCCTGATCAAGCAGGTGGCGCCGGGCGCCGAGGTGCGCCACTACCGAGCGTGCGGCCCGCTCGGTGTCGGGCGCGAGCGCGACATCGTCTCCGCCATGCAGCGGGCGCTGCAGGAGGGCGCCGACGTGATCAACCTTTCGGTCGGCATGCACGCGCTGAAGCACCACCTCGATAACGGCGTGACGGTCGACCGTGAGCCCATCCTGCTGAAACGGGCGGTGGAAGCAGCAAGACGCGACCATCCTGGGGTGGCCATCGTGGCGGCCGCGGGTAACAGCGGTAGCCCCGACCGGATGTACCCGGCCGGCTTCGACGAGGTGGTGGGGGTGGCGGCCACTGATCGTGACGGTTACCGCTGGGTCCATTCGAACTACGGCGAGTGGGTCGATGCGAGCGCAGTGGGTGTGAACCTGCGGGGCGTGTTCGTCCGAGGGCGCGAGAACCCCCGCTACGACGCCGACGGACGGGCCGAGTCGTGGGATCACGAGATCAACTACGCCCGCTGGAGCGGTACCTCGTTTGCAACTCCGCTGGTGGCGGCGCAGATCGCGGTGGTGAAATCCGCGATGTCGCAGCGGACGCCAACCACGGCCTGGCAGGCGTGGGAGGTGTTGCGGGACGGCTCCAGCCCGGGAGACACGGGCTGTGGCCGCCGTATCTATGCCTATCTACCTGGCCAGACGTGACTGCGGTAGCCGCCGGCGTGGGCCTCCTGCGGAGCGTCGCGGAGCGCCGAGCGCGGGGGACGAGTGGCGCCGGGATCGTCAGCGCACGGGCCGCCGACGATCGGTGCCCGCCACGGCCCGGTGTCCGTCAGGTCGGCGATCACCTCGACCCGATCGCTCACCCAGCACTCCAACGCCTCAGGCGGAAGCGGTCGGCTGATGAAATACCCCTGGGCGGCATTGCAACCCGCCTGCCGGAGATGTTGCAGCGCAGCGGCCGACTCGACGCCCTCGGCGGTCACCTGTAGCCCGAGGTTGTGGGCGAGGTCGATCGTCGACCGCACAATGATGTGGTCGGAGTCGTTGTCCACCATGCCGAGGACGAAGGAGCGATCGACCTTGATCTCGCCGACGGGTAGGTCCTGCAGGTAGGCCAACGACGAATATCCCGTGCCGAAGTCGTCGATCACCACCCGAATACCCATGCGATCCAGCGCCGTCAGGATCCGCCGGGCGCGCTCGGGGTCGACCATCATCGAGCTCTCGGTGATCTCGACGTGGAGGAGTTCTGCCGGGAGGTCCCAGCGGGCGAGCACCTCTTTCACCTCGTCGGGGAACTGCATGTCGTAAAGGCTTCGGGCCGAGAGGTTCACGGCGATGGGGAGGTCCAGGCCGTTGTCCATCCAGCGCCGGGCCTGCGACACGGCCTCCTCGATGACGAAGCTGGTGAGAGGCCGGATCAGCCCGGTGCGCTCGGCCAAGGGCACGAAATCACCGGGGAGGATGAGCCCTTCCTGCGGGTGCGCCCACCGGACCAGGGCCTCCACGGTCTGCACCTCGCCAGTGAGAAGGTCCAATTTGGGCTGGTAGTAGAGCATGACGTCACGCGAGTCGAGCGACGCCCGCAACTGACCCAACAACCCGAGCCGGCGGCGGCTGTATTGGTCCTTGCTGGCGTCATAGACCTCGACGCTGCCGTGGTGCTCCTTGGCGACGTACATGGCGATATCGGCGTGCTGGAGAAGCGTGTCGTTGTCCCGGCCGTGGTCCGGATAGAGAGCTACGCCCACGCTGGCTTCGACCTCGAGCCGGAACCCGTCTACGTGGAAAGGTCGGGCCAGGGTCTCCACCAGTTCGAGCGCATGCTGCCTGGCTTGGACGGGTCCGGTGACCTCGTCGAAGAGCACAGCAAATTCGTCTCCACCGAAACGTGCCACGATGCCGGCGTTGGGGGTTCCCTCGACAATGCGCGAACTGATCTCGCGCAAGAGGGAGTCGCCGACCTGATGACCGAGGGTGTCGTTGACCTCCTTGAAGCGGTCGAGGTCGATCAGGGCGACCGCCAGGCCATTGCCGTAGCGCCGGGCTCGTCGGATGCTGTCGTCGAGCCGCCCATTGAACGCCGCGCGGTTGGGGAGATCCGTCAGCGAATCGTGCGACGCCTGGTAATCCTTCTCGATGGAGACAGCCGCGCTTCGGTAGACGGCGAAGACCGGCAGGAGTAGGAGCGGCAGCATCATCACGCTGCGGTCGGCGACGACGAAGACGATCGGAGCGAGCGCCAGCAGCACCCAGTCGCTGCTGGCCTCTTGGGCCAGGGTTGCGCCGACGTTACGGACGATGGAGATGTCGCCGTGGATGGCGACAACCGTGCCGACCAGGCCGCTGTTCACCACGAAATAGGTGGCAGCCGCGGCCAAGATAGCCCATATATCGCGGCCAGTGACCATTCCCGATGTGGGCAGATGAGCGTGACCGGCAATGACCACGAACGCCATGCCCGCAACACCCCAGGACACCCAGTATTGGCCGACGTTGAAAATGACGCGGCGCCGCTCTTTGTGCCGCGCGACGTCGGCAATGAGGGATGCCATCACTTGTCCGAGCATCGTGAGAGCAGGTCCGAACGAAAGGAGAAGCGCAAAGGCGAACGTGGTTGACGCCACGATCTCGTCGATGGCGCCCCCTCGGGCGACGGTGACCGGCCGAATCTCGCAGAGCACCAAGAGGGCGGCGAAGAGACCGAGCCGCAAGCGGTGCTCGTTCATCACCGACCACCAGCCGGGCTGCAGGAGGGCCCACACCAGCAGGCCAAACCCCGCGATCACCACGATGGCGATATAGCCGTCCAGTGTCGTGGTGGAGTGCGAACGCGTCGAGCGTGTTGAGCCGCGTCGCGGTAATGGTGGGCGAGTGACGTCTGTGTGGCCGTTCGCTGATTGGGTCACGTCGCCTTGGCGGGGCACAGAGTCATGGGACGGCCTCCACAGGTATCTCAGTCAGTTCCAAGTGTTCCTGAGCTACGACCCGTCGGGCCGTTCGCTGGGAGCACACCTGTGACGGCGGCGCGAAGAAACGCGCCGTAGGCATGTATGCGCATGACGGCCCCTCCCGGCCAGCGCACCCGCGCTGCGAGACTCAACGTGAGTGTTGAACCACTATACGTCTCAATAATCGCGCTCAGACGTGGGGAATGCACTCGCTGTAGCGAAAACTTGAGGCCTGTTCGCGCTTTCTTGAGGCAACCATTCGCGGCGCGCGCGATAGGCGGCACGGAGAGCCACTTGGTGGCGGCGCCCTGGTGAAGACGGTTATCCCACCGGTGGGAAGTCGCCTCTCGCCTCGGCGCGGGACCGCCGGTAGCTAGCTGGCCCGGTAGGTTGACCGGTGTGTCGGCGACCGACCAGCCACCGGGAGCGGCGGGGAGGCGCGACGGACGTGACCGCTGGGGGTTGCGGGTGCCGCCTTCGCCGCTTCGGGCTGCGGTCTCGCTGGCATCCAGCGCGCTGCTGATCCTGGGGACGTTTCTGCCGTGGCAGGTCGTGCGCTACGAGCAGAACCGGGAGGTGTTCGGGGGCTGGCGGCTGGCCGCCGGGGAAGCGGGCGTCTGCCTGGCGCTCGCCGCCGTGGGTGTCGTGGCCGGTTGGTCGTTCACCCGGGCCCGAGGCATCGTGGCCGCTCTGCTCGGGCGGTTGGCGCTGTTAGCGGCCGGGGGAGTGGCAGCTGTCGTGGCCGGCTTGCAGGCCTTGCGGGTGGCGGAGAAGCTCGAACTGCCGGGGCTGTCGTCACAGCCGGGGATGGGTCTGGTGGTAGTCGGTGTGGGCGGGCTCGGTCTGCTGGGAGCCGGTGCCTGGGCTGCCTGGCGCCCCGCGTTGTAGCCGTTGGCTATCGCGGGTGATAGGGTAGCCCGCCTCTCGGGCCGTTAGCTCAGCTGGTTAGAGCGCTTGCATGACGCGCAAGAGGTCAGGGGTTCGACTCCCTTACGGCCCACCCGAAACCGCAGGTCAGAGCCGGTTTCATTGGTGGATACCCCTCCCCGTTCCTGCACTTGGGAGCAGTTGTGGGAGCAGTTGAGGTGAGGGGTGTTTCC